>JANNYO010000556.1:0-3525 GCA_031410115.1 Rhodanobacteraceae bacterium
GTCTCGCCGGCAGGCGACACGGCAGATGAGTCTCGCCGGCAGGCGACACGCTTAAGAGAGTCTTTTGCCATGTGTAGAGCTCAATCATGGCGGCATGAGTGAAATGAATCGGGCCACTATGACATTGGGCGACGTCAGCGCAATGCCAAGTATTAAAGAATGCTTTAATACCGCGAGCCTTAATTAAAGAATACTTTCACACGATGCGTATCACTGGCACTTACGCGATCTCCACAACGCTAGGCGAAGCGGTTCATGCATTTGTGCCCGATGCACTACCACCGCGCAACCCGGTACTTGCACCAGAGTCCTTTATCGAGGCAAATCGCTTGGCCGAGCTGGCACTGGCCCGATTGTCCGGGGTGGCTGGGCTGGTTCCCTCGCTAGATTGGCTGCTCTATAGCGCGATACGAAAAGAAGCCTTGTTAACGTCGCAGATCGAAGGCACGCAAGCCACGCTGGCAGATTTATTCGACGAAGAAGCCGGTTTTGCGATCAGCAACACGGCAGATGTTGAAGAAGTAACGAACTATCTGCGCGCCTTTCGCTATGTGCAAGATAACCTGCGTAGCAACGATGGCTTGCCGTTGAGCGTGCGCCTGTTGTGCAACGCACATCGCTTGCTGCTAGATGGCGCGCGCGGCTCAGCTAAACAACCCGGCGAGCTGCGACGTGCGCAAAATTGGATCGGTGGCACGCGGCCGGGCAATGCGGTATTTGTGCCACCACCGGCTGAGCGCGTGCCTGATTTACTTGCAGAGCTAGAACGCTTTATTCATGTACAAAGCGACAGCCTTCCGCCCTTGGTAAAGACGGCACTGATTCACCTGCAATTTGAAACTGTACATCCATTTTTAGACGGTAATGGCCGCATTGGTAGGTTGCTCATCGGCGCGTTGCTGGAACATTGGAGTCTGTTGCCGGAGCCACTCATGTATCTGAGCGGTTATCTAAAACGGCACCAAGCCGAGTATTACCGTTGTCTCTCCGGCGTTCGTACCGAGGGCGATTGGGAGCGGTGGATCGCGTTTTTTCTTGACGCTGTCATCTATTCCGCAAACGATGCCGAGCGCAATATTGTCGCCATTGCCACGCTATTGGCGAATGATCGCCGCCAGCTGCTGGCGTCACCCAAAGCGGGGCCAGCCTGCTATCGAATGTTTGAGCTACTACCGATGATGCCGCGCTTTAGCGTCGAGCAAGTGCGGCAAAAATTGGGCATCAGCTTTCCCACCGCAAATGCCGCTGTCAAGATATTGACTGACTTGGGCATCGTCGCCGAACTGACCGGCTTGAAGACAAATCGCAGCTATCGTTATCAGCGCTATATTGCGTTGCTGAGTGGGTAAATCAGATCCGTGCACACCACTCGGCGCGCTTTTGTTCTCTACTGATTTCCAAGGGCATCGTTATGACTCCAAAAAAATTGAAGCTCAGACGAGAACATAGTGGCGGTTAAGATGGCTTGAGCGGACGCATACGGTTTATCTCCCAGCCGGTGAAGCCGAAGTAAGCTAGCCGCACGTCACCGGAGGCTAGACCAAAATGCGCGCCCAACCCGAAAACACCCGTCAATGGCAGCATTTAGACGACGAATCTGACGCCAGCAAAGCTGCGAGTTTGAGCTTTGCCATTTTGCTGCACGCGGCTCTGGTTGCACTGATGTACGTGGGTTTTGCCACCGCCAGCATTCCGCCCAGCACGCGCGCCGGCAAACCGATTGAATTCATGCTGATGGATCTGCCAAAAGCGCCCGTCATCGCGAAAAAACCGACACCCGCGCAGCATATTCCGGTGCCGAAGCCACCCAAGCCGCAGGCGGCAAAACCCGATGATGTAACCGATCACAAACCCATTGTTGAGCCGGTGAAAATACCCGACCCGCTTGCAATTGAAGAGCAACCGGATGAAGTCAAACCCAGGCCCGAAGAGCAGGCGCGCTCAGAGTTAGACAAGCTGTTAGATGAGCAGGCCGAAGCTGCGAAAAAGACCGAAGCGATACGCCGCAAAATGGAGCAAGCGCAAGACGAGGCCGACGCCTTAGCACTCGCGCAAGCGGTGGCGGACGCCGCCACCGATTTGAAAGGCGATACCGAAGACAACAGCCTGCTCGGGCAGTATCAAAGCGCGATTCAGTCCACCATCGAAGCGCGCAGCCAGCTCAGCCGCAGCCTGCGCCCCGGCGTTTTATGCTGGCTGCGCGTCACGCAATTACCCGGCGGCGAAGTGATGAGCGCCACACCTTTAGCCAAATGCAACGCCAGCGAACAAGAGCGCGCCGAACTGATTGAGGGCGTGATGCGCGCCTCGCCCTTGCCCTACTCGGGCTTTGAGTCGGTGTTTGACCGCTTGGTCGACGTGCCGTTTGAGCCGGCGAAAGAGTAGGTTGATTTCCAAAAGACTGGAATAATTCTGTAAATTGAATTAAACAAGGGGGATGCGTAAAAACACCCCAAAACTCAAAGCAGTCGATTTCTTCTGCGGCGCAGGCGGAATGAGCTACGGCTTACAGAGCTCTGGCGTCAAAGTGATTGCTGGTATTGACAATGACCCGAAGTGTCGAGAAACCTATGAGTCAAACGTTGTAGGAGCTCAATTCATTGAGCATGACGTCAGCACGCTTTGCGCAGAATCGCTTGCAAAGCGACTCAACATCCGAGTAAACGACCCAAACCTGATCTTTGCCGGCTGTAGCCCATGTCAGTTCTTCAGCATGATAAGAACCGACAAAACGAAGTCAGCCCGAACTGCGTTTTTGCTAAAGCAGTTTCAGAAATTCATTCGGCACTTTCGTCCAGGATTTGTTGTTGTTGAAAATGTGCCAGGGCTGCGTTCCAGAACCAAAGTTAGTGTGCTTCCCGGCTTCATTGATTTCCTGGCCGAACTGGGCTACGCCTTTGATGACGGGGTGGTCAACGCAAATCATTACGGCGTGCCACAGAATCGCCGGCGCTATCTGTTGATCGCGACCCGACTTGCCAAGTCCATTTCCTTACCACCTGCCCAAGCAGACGAGTACGCCATTGTAAGTCGTTACATTGGTGTCAAAAACGGGTTTAGTCAGATTGCGGCTGGACACCGTGATGCCAGCGATTTCCAGCACACCGCCTGCGGTTTATCGCCGTTAAATATGCGCCGCATAAAACTGACACCCAAATCAGGCGGAACGCGCGCGGCTTGGAAAGATATAGACGAACTACAAATCAATGCCTATCGCGGCAAAGACGACATCTTTGAAGATGTGTATGGGCGCATGCATTGGGACCGGCCTGCGCCGACGATCACAACAAAGTTCAACAGCATCACCAATGGCAGATTTGGGCACCCAGAAGAGGATCGCGGAATTTCCATTCGCGAGGGCGCGACACTACAAACTTTCCCGAAGACTTTTGTCTTTTATGGGTCTAGCCTGAGTTGTTTAGCCCGGCAAGTTGGTAATGCGGTACCGCCCGAGATGGCGCGTCGCATTGGCACGCATCTGATCTCGCTAGCGACGCAACTGCCCTATCGCCTGATCGGCGAGAC
>JANNYO010000557.1:0-1340 GCA_031410115.1 Rhodanobacteraceae bacterium
GTCGCCGGTCGCCAACACCCGCACGTTTGGTTTGCTCGCCAATGCCGCAAGTGCCAGTTCGCTGTAGTCAGGTGCGATCACAACTTCAACAAACTGGCGTGCAATCAGCGTGCGTGCGGTATCCGCGTCCAGTGTGCGATTGAACGCGATAATGCCGCCAAACGCGCTGATTGGGTCGGTCTGATAGGCCCGCTCATAGGCTTCGCTCAAGTTGCCAGCGACGGCGACGCCGCATGGGTTGGCGTGTTTGACGATCACACAGGCAGGCTCGTCAAATAGCTTGACGCATTCTAGTGCGGCGTCGGCATCCGCCAAATTGTTAAAGCTTAAGGATTTTCCCTGGCGGAAAATGGCGCCAGCGATGCAAGCGGGCGGCAGCGGAGTTTCCAAATAAAGCGCTGCGTGTTGATGCGGGTTTTCGCCGTAGCGCAGTATTTCAGCGCGCGACATCGATAGCGTCAACATCGCTGGAAAGTGATCATTGCGGTCCGCAACATTGGGTTCATGCGCTGCGCTATTACTTAGGAAGCTAGCGACACGTGCATCATACTCAGCCGTGTGGGCATAGGCTTTGGCGGCATAACTAAGGCGCAAAGCCTGCGTATTGGTGCCTGATTTTAGCGCCGTAAGCGCCTGCGCATAATCGGAAATGTCGGTCAAAACCATCACGCGCTCGTGGTTTTTTGCCGCTGCACGCAGCATTGCGGGGCCGCCGATATCAATATTTTCGATCGCATCTGCCAGACTCACATCTGGGTTGGCGATGGTTTGCGCAAACGGATAAAGATTGACCACAACCAGGTCAATGCGGGCAATATCGTGTTCGGCCATCACTGCTTCATCCACACCCAACCGCCCAAGCAAGCCGCCGTGGATCTTTGGATGCAGCGTTTTCACGCGCCCACCCATGATTTCTGGAAATCCAGTGACCGTCGAAACGTCGGTGACGCTCAAACCCGCAGTACGCAGGGCAAGCGCTGTGCCACCCGTCGAAATAAGCGCCACGCCCAAGCTGGCAAGTCCACGCGCCAGTTCGATCAGGCCGGTTTTATCCGAAACGCTGAGCAGCGCCCGGGTGGGTAAGTTGGCTTCAGTCATCGTGCTTAACTTAGAAGATTAAAGCGCGGATTGTGGCTTAAATGAAAGGGTTTTTGCCGGTGCTGTGCATCACCTGGCCTTTTGATACAGCCGCCGAAAAAAAACCCGAAATCGCTCTCGGGTTTTTTTGATTTGGTTGTTGCGCGCTTTTAATGTCCGCCGCCCGAATCAATTGCTTTTAGCTCTGCTACCAACTTACTTGCCGCCTCTTGCCCGTCGGCGAACAGCATGCGGGTGTTGTC
>JANNYO010000558.1:0-2252 GCA_031410115.1 Rhodanobacteraceae bacterium
ACAAATGAAAGGTGTTGCCCAAAATAATTTCCGCACCACTGTCAATCAACTCAGGTGGCGTCATCGCTTTGACCGTGCCATAGGTTCCCACAGGCATAAACGCGGGGGTTTGCAGCGTGCCGTGCGGCAGCGTTAGCGCCCCGCGCCGGGCGCGCCCGTCGGTGCAATGCAGTTGAAATTCAATGGTCATGGAAAAATCCTTAAGTACAATTTGGCGCGCGGCCAGAAAGCGCCGAAGCATAACGGCTGATGGCCGCAAAAAACTCCGCCGTCATAGCCCAATGGCACCGGCGCTGCGACTTTTTTTTTGCTAAAACTAGCGTCCCAAAACCAACCCTAAGCTGCGCTGATAAAAGTTATGAAAAAAACGCTTGCCTTGAGCATTGCGCTTGGCCTTACTGCCTGCGCCCACAAAACCGTTATGACCGACAAAACTGAGATGACCGCACCCACCGCCGACACCGCACCCGCGATGCCCGCACACACAAACGCGCTGCTGACAGCATCCACCCTGCCCCTGCTCGCGCCGCCATTCAATCTGATTCAAGACAGCGACTATGAAGCCGCAATCATGGCGGGCATGGTCAAACATAAAGCCGAAATCACTGCAATCAGCGACAGCACCGAACCCGCCACGTTTGCCAATACGATCGTGACGATGGAACGCGCCGGCCTTGACTTGACCCGTGCCGCAAAAGTTTTTTTCAATTTGGTTGGTTCAACCAGCAACGATGCGCTGCGTGCGTCGGATGAAGCGTTGGCGCCAAAACTTGCGGCGCACCAAGATTCGATCTCGTTGAATCCGAAACTGTTTGCGCGCATCCAAGCGGTGTATGACGCCCGTGCGCAATTAAAAGACGAAGATCTGCGTTTGACGGAAGTGTATTACCGCCAATTCGTGCGCGCTGGTGCCAAGCTCAGCGCTGCTGACAAACTTAAGCTGAGCGCACTCAATGGCGAACTGTCCACCTTAGGCACCAAGTTTTCGCAACTTTCGCAGGAAGACGCGAACGATTCTGCGGTGGTGATTGACGACGTCAAGTTGTTAGACGGCATGAGTGAAGGCGATATCGCCGCCGCGAAAGCCGCAGCTGAAGATCGCAAATTGCCCGGCAAGTATTTGCTGACGCTGTCGAACTACACCTTGCAGCCACAGCTTGCCAGCCTGAAAAACCGCGACACCCGCAAACGCCTATTTGAGGCCTCGATCAACCGCGGTAATCGCGGCAATAAATTTGACGTCAAAGCGATTGTTCTGCGCATCGCCACAGCACGCGCCGAGCGCGCTGAGCTGCTCGGCTTTAAAACATTTGCGGACTACTCGCTTGATGATCAGATGGCGAAAGTACCATCGGCGGTCAATAAAATTATGATGGATACCGCGGTGCCGACATTGGCGCGTGCGAAAGCGGAAGCGACGGATATTCAAGCGGCCATTAAGAAAGACGGGCAAAGCTTCACGCTTGAGCCCTGGGACTGGGCTTATTACGCTGAAAAAGTTCGCGCCGACAAATACGGTTTGGATGAAGCGGCGATTCGCCCGTATTTTGAATTGGAAACCGTGCTGCAAGATGGTTTGTTCTACACCATGCATGAGCTCTACGGCATCACCATGAAAGAGCGTAAAGACTTGCCGCTGTATCACCCGGACGTGCGCACTTTTGACGTCATCGACGGCGACGGCACGCAAATTGGCGTGATCTATCTGGATTATTTCGCACGCGATTCCAAACGTGGCGGTGCGTGGATGGATTCGTTCGTTGACCAAAGCGATTTGCTTGAGCAAAAGCCGGTGGTTTTGAACTGCCTTAACATCAAAAAAGCCGCGAATGGCGAGCCGACTTTGTTGAGCTATGACGAAGTCAGCACCATATTCCACGAATTCGGCCACGCCGTGCATGGCTTGTTCTCAAAAGTGAAGTATCCGCAGCTTTCTGGCACCAATACGCCACGCGATTTTGTCGAGTTCCCATCGCAGTTTGAAGAAGATTGGGCGCTGGATAAGAAAGTGCTGGCCAACTACGCTAAACACTACCAAACCGGCGAAGCCATGCCGCAAGAGTTGGTCGACAAAATTCGCAAAGCCGCAACCTTTAACAAAGGTTTTGATGGCCTAGAAGCGTTGGAAGCGCAAATGTTGGATCAAGACTGGCACAACATGACGGTGGCGCAAGCGCAAGCTGTGACTGACCCGATCGCGTTTGAAAAAACGTCGCTGGAAAAACGCGGCGTCGCCTTCGGCCCGATTCAAC
>JANNYO010000559.1:0-5418 GCA_031410115.1 Rhodanobacteraceae bacterium
GTCAAGTTGATATCAATGCCGCTGCGAAAGCCAAACTGGTCTATCTGAGTCTGCCAGCGATGCTCACACGCGTTCAGTCTGATCCGACGCCACAATCATTGCACGTCATTTTGCAAACCAATACCGAACTTGCGCGCGTCGAAGCACTGGAGCTTTGCCTAGCAGCGCTTGCCGTGGACTGGCAAGTTTCATTGAGCCTCAGAGGCGCGGGCATCACTGGCCTGTTGCGCGACGGTCATCAACCCGGGGCCAAAGGTTTTGGCAGTTTACCGATGTTCGAACTTGGCTATGCCCGCATATCGCCCAATGAAATCAATGGGTTAGCCAGCGATTCGCTTACATTGCCCTGGCGTGCTGAGATCGCGCCGACGGCGAACTTGTTTGCCGTGTCGCCTGATCGGCCGGATTTGTTTGCCGTGTCGCCTGATCGGCCGGATTTGTTTGCCGTGTCGCCTGATCGGCGAGACTTGACGCTGGTTTTTTAGCATCGCACGTTGCGACACATTCAAATCAACGTTTTCGGCGGAAAACTTGTTAGCATTTTGCATGACCACACTATTCGCAATGACCGCCATTTTCAGCTACGCCGCCATTGCGTGGTTGATGTTCAACCCAGCCGATGCGCCGTCTGAAATAAAACGCTACACCGCGAACAGACCGCTCTGGATTTTTGGCCTGGGCATCGCTGCCATTCAGTGCCTGGGGCTGAGTTTGACGGGCTCGTTTAATTTTTTCGCAAGCTTAAGCTGGGTGAGCGCTTTGATGGCGGCATTGGCAAGCGCCACACTATTGCGCGTGGGCGAGCGTTTTTTGCCGCTCCTGAGTTATACCGTAGCAAGCCTTGCGATTACTTTGCACCTGTTGTTTGCCGGTGCGGTAAAGCCCGCCGACGGCTGGCAAATTCAGGTGCATGCCAGCGTTGCGCTGTTGGCGTATGCGGCCCTATCGCTGGCGAGTGCGCAGGCAATTTTGCTGTTGATCGTCGAGCGCCGGCTGCGCAAACCAAATCGCACTTGTTCGCCGTGTCGCTTAGGCGAGACTTCTGCGGTTTTACCCATGCACACCGCGGCGGCGCAATCCGCGACCCTGTGGGCGCGATTGAGCGCGTATTTACCGCCGTTGAGTCGTTTGGAGCGCCAGCTATTTCAACTCATCAGCGTCGGCTTTTTACTGCTGACACTTACGTTGATCAGCGGCGTGCTGTTTATTTCCAACTGGTCTGCACAACATTTGGTGCATAAAACCGTGCTGACGATTTCCGCTTGGCTGGTTTTTGGCACCCTGCTACTTGGGCACTGGCGTTTTGGCTGGCGTGGCAAACACGCCGCTATCGCCACGTTGACCGGCATGGGGCTGCTGGCGCTGGCGTTTTTTGGCAGCAAATTCGTGTTGGAAGTCATTTTGAAACGCGGCATTTAACGGCCTTCACGCGCGCACATCGTCACCGAGCGTTACAAATCGAAACCCGCGTTTTCAGTTACATTCCAACCATATGAACGACACAACCGCAGAAAGCGCGAATCGCCGCTTCCATCGCATCCCGTTTGACGGGCAAGCGCGCATCTATTCCTCGACTGCCATGTGGGACACCGAGGTGATTGACCTTTCTTTGCGCGGCGCACTGGTCAGAAAGCCAATGGACTGGCCCGGAAAAAAGGGCATGAATTTGCGCCTAGAGCTGCGTTTGCCCGCGATGGTGATTATCAGCATGGGCGTGTTGGCTGCCAACGTCACTGAGGATGCGATCGGCTTGAAGGTCGAGCGGCTGGATTTTGACAGTTTTGCGCACCTAAAACGCATGGTTGAATTGAATTTGGGCGATTCCGAGCTATTGAATCGTGAACTCAACGCCCTGGGGCTCGGGCGTGCGTCTTAAATTGAACGCATTCAAACATTCGCCCTTGACCACTCCAGCCCTTTTACGGCAGGCTCGCGGCATGTTGACGAAACGAACTGCTTTTTGTATGGCAAACACGCTCGAACTTAGCCTGCTACTTAGACCGCCCGGTGCGGTGCGGTAAGCGCTAGGTTAAGTCAAACCTGGAACTTCCAAACCCTGCACCGGGCGACCGCTGCGGGGTTTTTTTAATCTTTAAAAATGATGATGTTTCACTAAATTGAAGGAAATCGAATGAGCGAACATTTAAGAATTTTTGACACTACTTTGCGCGACGGCGAGCAAAGCCCAGGCTGTTCGATGACGCAAGCGCAAAAATTGCGCTTTGCTTTTGCCCTTGCTGAGTTAAAAGTTGATGTGATTGAAGCGGGTTTTCCGCAGGCGTCTATTGGTGATTTTGAATCGGTTTCACGCATTGCTGCAGAAGTGCGCGGGCCGATCATTGCCGGTTTAGCGCGCGCCCAGGTCGGCGATATCACGCGCTGTTGGGAAGCGGTAAAACACGCAGAAAAGCCACGCATTCACACGTTTTTGGCAACCAGCCCGATTCACCGCGAACACAAGCTCAAAATGAGCACCGAGCAAGTGCTAACCAATGCCGTGAACGCAGTGAAATTGGCGCGCAGCCTGTGCAATGACGTTGAATTTTCCGCCGAAGATGCATCGCGCACAGAGCCAGAATTTTTGGTTGAGGTCTTTAGCGCGGTGTTGGAAGCGGGTGCGACGACGCTCAACATTCCCGATACCGTGGGCTACACCACGCCGGAGGAATACGGCGCGCTGTTTCGCTTTTTGCGCGAACGCGTGAAAGGCATCGAACGTGCGGTGTTGAGCACGCACTGTCACGATGATTTGGGGTTAGCGGTAGCAAATTCTTTGGCCGCAGTCCAAGCCGGTGCGCGCCAAGTTGAGTGCACCATCAATGGCGTCGGCGAACGCGCGGGTAACGCCAGCTTAGAAGAACTGGTGATGGCGATTCGCACACGGTCCAGCCTCTTCCCGGTCACAACCAACATTGAAACCCGGCGCTTACAGCCCACCAGCCGGCTATTTTCCACGCTCACTGGCATGGCAGTGGCGCGCAACAAAGCCATTGTTGGCGACAACGCGTTCGCGCACGAAGCCGGCATTCATCAGCACGGCATGCTGCAAAACCGCGCTACCTATGAAATTATGAAGCCAGAAGACGTCGGCGTGAGTGTCAGTTCACTAGTGTTGGGCAAGCACAGCGGCCGGCATGCACTGCGCGACCGTTTGGTGGTTTTGGGACTGCACGTACCGGAAGCCGAAATGGATGTGGTTTTTGCGCGCTTCAAAACGCTGGCAGATAAAAAGAAAGAAGTATTTGACGCCGATTTAGAAGCAATCGCCGCCGGTGAAGATGGCTCGATCCCAGGGCCGTGGGTGCTTCAGCGCCTGCATTTAAGCTCATCAGTAGGCGAATCGGCGCTGCCAACGGCGAGCGTGCAATTAATTGGGCCTGAGCTACAAACGATCGCTGAAGCAGCGATTGGCGATGGCCCCGTGCACGCCGTATTTCGTGCAATAGAACGCGCCACTGGCATTGATGTAACGTTAGTTGACTATCAAATTCGCGCGCTCACTAGTGGTGAAGACGCCCAGGGCCAAGCCACTATCGTGACGCACTATCAGGGCCAAACCCTGCGTGGACATGCGATTTCAACCGATATTATTGAAGCCAGCGCGCGCGCATTTTTAGAGGTAATCAATCGCATTGAACGGCAAAAGCAGCGCGCGATCGGCGTTGTGACACTCGCGGAGGCTGCGTGAGCGCCAAAACCGCGTATGAGAAAATCTGGGACGCCCATGTAGTGGTCGCACAAACCGCCACTACGCCAGCAGTTTTGTACGTCGATTTACACCTGATCCACGAAGTCACTAGCCCCCAGGCGTTTACCGAACTGCGCGCGCGCGGGCTAAAACTGCGCTCTCCAGATCGTGTTTTAGCAACCCTGGATCATTCCACCCCGACTTTGCCCGCGAACGCTGCAGGCGAGCTGAGCTACGTCACCCCGCAGGCGCAAGCCCAAGTCGAAACGCTCGTGGCAAATTGCGCTGAGTTTGGCGTTGAGCTTTACGGCTTTGGCGATGCCCGGCGCGGCATCGTGCACGTGATCGGGCCAGAATTGGGCGCGACCCAACCTGGCCAAGTGATCGTCTGTGGCGATAGCCACACCAGCACACATGGCGCATTCGGTGCGCTGGCATTCGGCATCGGCTCAACCGAGGTCGGGCACGTGTTCGCCACCCAATGCCTGCTGCAAACCAAAGCCAAAACCATGGCGATCAACATTGACGGCGCGCTAAAGCGCGGCGTCAGCGCGAAAGACGTGATCCTGCACGTGATCGGTCAAATCGGCATGGCCGGTGGCACCGGCTACGTGCTGGAATATCGCGGCAGTACGTTGCGCGCAATGGACATGGAAGCGCGTATGACGCTGTGTAATATGTCCATTGAAGCCGGTGCACGCGCCGGTTTAGTCGCACCCGATGCAGTGACATTTGCGTACTTGAAAGGGCGCGGAAAAACGCCAAATGGCGATGCGTTTGACGTGGCCGTCAGCCAGTGGCGCGAATTGGTTAGCGACGCCAATGCACGTTTCGATCGCGAAATTAGTATTGACGCAAGCCAAATTGAAGCCACAGTCACCTACGGCACCAATCCAGGCCAAGTCACGACCTTAAACGCACCGTTACCCGGCGGTGTCGAGCATGAAAAAGCATTGGCCTACATGGGTCTAACCGCAAACCAGCCGATTGCCGGCACCAAGGTTGATGTGGTGTTTATTGGCAGCTGCACCAATTCGCGCCTGAGCGATTTGCGCGCCGCAGCCCAAGTACTAATAGGCAAGAAAATTGCCGCCCACGTACGCATGTTGGTGGTGCCTGGGTCCGAGCAAATCAAGCGCGATGCGCAGGCTGAAGGTTTAGATCAAATATTCCTCAATGCCGGTGCTGAATGGCGCGAAACGGGTTGTTCGATGTGCATCGCCATGAATGGCGATCTGGTAGCACCAGGTCAGCTTGCGGTGTCGACCAGCAATCGCAACTTTGAAGGCCGCCAGGGCAAAGGTGCCCGCACCGTGTTGGCAAGCCCAGCGACTGCGGCAGCTTCGGCTTTGGCTGGGGTTATTGCAGGGGTTTAGGGGTTGATTGGTCTGGCGTTTGGCTCGTAGGTCACGCCCAATTTTCCAACCGCAGGCCCGAAACGCGCTCAAATTCCCTGGTGTTGTTACTTACTAACACCAAGCCACAGGATCGGGCGTGCCCAGCGATCATGCTGTCAAATGGGCCGATAGGCTGGCCTTTATTGAATAGCTCCGCGCGAATCTGGCCGAAATGGAAAGCAGCCGCTTCATCGAAAGTCAATAGCTCCAATCGCGAAAGAAGCGGCTACCGGCTAGATTGTTTACCGTGTCGCCTTGCGGCGAGACTTGTTTACCGTGTCGCCTTGCGGCGAGACTTGCGAGCTTGAGCCTTCATTTTGGTGAGAAACCTCG
>JANNYO010000560.1:0-3534 GCA_031410115.1 Rhodanobacteraceae bacterium
GAGGACAAAATCATCTTCATAAACGATGTGCGCTGGAATTTCTCGGCGAATAATTTTGCTAAATAATGTGTCAGTCATTGGCCTAGTTCGCGGTCACAGTTGCGCAATCGATTCGGGCAGAAGGGTGTCGAGAAATTCACCCGCACGAAATTCACGTAAGTCTTCAATTTTCTCACCCACGCCAATGTAGCGCAGCGGCAATTTAAGCTCATCGGCGACGGCAAAAACGATGCCACCTTTTGCGGTGCCATCCAATTTAGTAATCGCCACACCGGTCAAACCGACCGCTTGATTAAATTGTCGCGCTTGAATCAAGGCGTTTTGCCCCATCGATCCGTCAATCACTAGCAGCGTTTCATGCGGTGCGGTATCGTCGATTTTGCCCAACACCCGTTTGACCTTTGCAAGTTCCTGCATCAGGTTGTTTTGCGTATGCAATCGCCCGGCGGTGTCACAAATTAGCACGTCAACGCCCTTGGCTTTAGCTGACTGATAGGCGTCAAACACCACCGAAGCGCTATCAGCGTTTAGCCCAGCCTTGCCGTCTTTTGCGGCACTTTTGCTCTGCGCGACGACCGTAACATTGTTGCGCGCGCCCCACTCTTTCAACTGCTCAACCGCCGCCGCACGAAAGGTATCGCCAGCGGCCAACATCACCGAGTGCCCGCGCGCTTGCAAACGCTGCGCGAGCTTCCCAATCGTGGTGGTTTTACCCGCGCCATTGACACCCACCATCAGAATCACAAATGGTTTGGGCTCGGGCGGAAACCACAGGGCGAGTTCAACAGGCAGCAAAATATCAAACAAGTCTTTGCGCAATGCCAGCAGCAGGTCACGCGCACTAACAAACTCACGCTTGCGCACACCTTCGCGCAGCCGGGCTACCACCCGGGTGGCAACCGCAACGCCGCAGTCCGAGGTGATCAACGTGGTTTCCAGCTCGTCTAAAAAATCATCATCAATTTTAGGATTGCCGGAGAACAGCGCGGTAACGCTGCCGGTCAGCGCCTGCACCGTGCGCGCAAGCCGTTCGCGCAAAGATTGCGTTGGTGCCAGCTGTGCGCCGGTCAAGGCGGGCGCGGTGGGCAGTTCATGCGTATCTGGGCTGTCAGACGCCTGTTGCGCCGTGGCTGCAAGTGCTTCAGATGGAACTAAATCTTTATTCTTGGTGAAACGTTTGAAAAAATCGAACACTGATTGAACCTTTAAAAACTTTTTCCGAGTTTAGCTGGGAAATTATGGCAATAACTCGATGAATTTGATTTGCCAAATGGGCACCTGTTTGGCGCTCATTCTCAGTGTATGGTTCGTCATCCCCGCGCAGGCGGCGTAACGACAGAGACTGCCGAGACTTCACAATCACCCTGGATTCTCGCCGGTGCGGGAATGACGATTGGGTGTTTCTGAGGATTGACGCGAATCAGGTATCGCCGTAATCGGGCTTAAGCGGCTTTAAGTAATGCATCAAAATATGCAATGGTTTTCAGCAAGCCTTCGCGCAGCTGAATCTTTGGCTCCCAGCTCAATTCGCGCTGCGCCATGGTGATATCTGGGCGGCGTTGCGTCGGGTCATCAGGCGGCAGCGGCAAATGTTGAAGCTTGCTTTTCGCGCCGGTGAGTTCGATCACCATTTCCGCCAACTCGCGAATGGTGAATTCGCCAGGGTTACCAATATTCATAGGCCCCGTGATGTGATCGTCGGTCGCCATCAGGCGCAAAAACCCTTCGACCAAATCGTCCACGTAGCAAAAAGAACGCGTTTGTTGGCCTTCGCCATAAATCGTGAGCGGCGCGCCTTTTAGCGCCTGCACGATAAAATTCGACACCACCCGCCCATCATTTGGGTGCATCCGCGGGCCGTAGGTATTGAAAATACGCACCACTTTGATCTTGAGTTTGTGCTGACGGTGATAGTCAAAAAAGAGCGTTTCCGCACACCGCTTGCCTTCGTCGTAACACGAACGAATACCGATTGGGTTGACGTGCCCCCAGTAATGTTCAGGCTGCGGGTGAATTTTAGGATCGCCATAAACCTCACTGGTGGAGGCTTGGAAAATCTTTGCACGCGTGCGTTTGGCTAGGCCCAACATATTAATCGCGCCGTGCACGCTGGTTTTTGTCGTCTGCACCGGATCATGCTGGTAGTGCACAGGCGAGGCTGGGCAGGCCAAATTATAAATCTCGTCGACCTCGACATAGAGTGGAAAAGTCACGTCGTGGCGCATCAGCTCAAAGCGCGGGTGGCTCAACAAATGCTCGACATTGCGCTTATTGCCAGTGAAAAAATTATCGACGCACAAGACATCGTGGCCGCCCGCAATCAATCGATCACACAAGTGCGAGCCTAAAAAACCCGCACCGCCGGTAACTAAAATTCGTTTGCGCTCAATTTCCCGCACCCATTACTCCTTTGAAGAAATTCCGTTTCAACTTGAAAAATGGCTATACCAAGCTCGGATGCGCCACACTGCGTCCGCGACCAATTCCGTAGTAGGCAAGGCCCGCGGCCTCAACGCTTGCCGGGTCATAAATATTGCGTCCGTCAAATAACGCTGCGGCTTTCAGTTTTGCCTTCAGCGCCTTGAAATCTGGACTCCAAAAGGTTTTCCATTCGGTCAGCAATACGAGGGCGTCACTGCCTTCAACCGCCGCCATCGCATCCGCACATAGCGCCAAATCAGCGCGCGTACCGAATACGCGTTGAGCCTCTTGCTGCGCTTCAGGATCGAATGCACGCACGTTTGCACCGGCATCCCACAATTTTGCCAATAGCGTACGGCTGCTCGCCTCGCGCATGTCGTCGGTATTGGGCTTAAAGGCCAATCCCCAAACGGCGATGGTTTTGCCCTTCAAATCACCGTTGAAATGTTGCAGCAAAAGCTCAAACAATTTCGACTTTTGGTCGGCATTAACCGCTTCCACGGCGTGCAAAATACGCGGGGAATAGCCGAACGCTTTTGCAGTTTTTTCCAGCGCTTGCACGTCTTTTGGGAAACACGAACCGCCGTAACCCGCGCCCGGATAGATGAAGGAAAAACCAATGCGTGCATCCGAACCTATTCCCAGCCGCACCATTTCAATATCAGCACCGACGCGCTCGGCGATGTTGGAAACCTCATTCATAAAGCTAATTTTGGTAGCCAGCATCGCATTTGCCGCGTACTTGGTCAGCTCAGCGGAGCGCTCGTCCATCTGCACGATACGCTCGTGATTGCGATTGAACGGCGCGTACAATTTTTTCAGCAAATCAATCGCACGCACGCTTTTGGATCCCAACACAATCCGATCTGGGCGCATGCAGTCTTTTACCGCGTCACCTTCTTTCAAAAACTCCGGGTTCGATACCACATCGAACTCGATGATGACCCCACGCGCGTCAAGTTCAGCCGCAATCGCAGCACGCACTTTGTCGGCTGTCCCAACGGGCACCGTGGACTTGTTCACTACAACTGCGTAGTCACTTAAATGCGTGCCTATGGTTTTCGCAACTGCCAATACGTAGCGTAAATCAGCGCTGCCGTCTTCATCGGGCGG
>JANNYO010000561.1:0-11518 GCA_031410115.1 Rhodanobacteraceae bacterium
GCAACTCTAGTGTTTTAGAAAACTGAACCTGCTTTCAGTCTTGTGATGTTGGGCGTGCGTGATCCCTGCTGCGATGTATTTCCGCTACGCTAGTCATGGAACTCGTTATGTCAGGGGCAAAACGAGTCAATTTGGAACCTCTTTCTTTCTTATAGGCGACACATGTTCAAACCGCTCGCGCTGCGGCAAACGCCACAGCCCATGACGTCAAAATTACTCGCGATCAGCTTTGTGCTGCTGGTGCTATTTGTTTGGTTTGTACTCACCGTTGGCGAGGCCGAGCGCCGGGTGATTTCGCCGGCACTGCTGCCATCTCCGTTTGAAGTCTTCGCCAGCCTGCCCAGCCTGCTGAGCGAGCGCGGCTTGTTGCCCGCAATCGCCGCCACCCTCGGGCGCGTGCTTTCCGGCTTCTTGTTGGCCGTGGCTGTGGCCGTGCCGCTCGGCATTTTGGCAGCGTCGCAGCGTTGGTTTGAATCCTTGATTCAACCAGCGATTATTGGCTTGCGCAATGTTCCGATTGCGGCGTTGATTCCGATCACCCTGCTGTGGTTTGGTATCGGCGAAGAGCAAAAAATTATGTTTATTTTTCTTGCCTGCTTCCCATTTATTTTTTCTGATGCTTGCTCCGCCGTACTGAACGTGCCGGAGCGCTATGTCGATACCGCCCGCACCTTGGGCGCGAGCGGCGCACAAATCGTGCAAAAGGTATTGGTGCCATTGGCATTGCCAGACATCTTTGCCAGTTTGCGCGCGCTGTTCGGCCTTGCCTTTGGTTACATTATGTTAGCTGAGCTGATTAATACCTCGACCGGCTTGGGTGCGCTGATCAATATGTCGCAGCGGCGCAGCTTGACGCAAGATGTTTACATGACACTGATTGTGATTGCCCTGTTGGCTTGGTTGATTGATCAAGGCTTGGCACTTTTGCAGCGCTATTTATTTCCGTACAAAAACTGATGAATACTGAACCCACAAACCCCGGCGCCGATCTCGCTGCGCCAATCGCTGCGGCGGGTATGGCGCCACTCGCCGCACCGACAGCGTCGGTAACCGACACGGAAAAGCAAGTCTTAAAGCCGCGCCCCGCCGTGGTTGAGTTTCGCAATGTCACCAAGACTTTTGCTGGCGAAAAGCCATTCACCGCAATCAAGAACGTCAGCTTTAAAATTGAAGATCACCCAGATCGCGGCGAGTTCACCTGCATTCTGGGGCCATCGGGCTGCGGCAAAAGCACAGTTTTACGCACGATCGCTGGCCTGACACCACAGTATCCGCAGTCCACTGGCGAAGCATTGGTGTTCGGCAAGCCCGTGACGCCCTCTAGCAAGGATCGCGGCATGGTGTTTCAGGATTACACCAGTTTTGATCATCGCACCGTGCTGGACAATATTGCTTTTGGCCTGGAATGCCAGGGCATGGCACAAAAAGATCGGCACGAGCAGGCGATGGCCTGGATTGGCAAAGTCGGGCTGAGCCGCGATAAAGATGCGCTGAAGTATCCGCATCAGCTTTCGGGCGGCATGCGCCAGCGCGTTGCAATTGCGCGCACGTTAATCCTAAAACCCCGTATTATTTTGATGGATGAACCTTTTGGCGCGCTAGATCCTGCGACCCGACTGTCGATGCAGGACTTGCTGCTTAAACTCTGGGACGAACAGCAGGCGAGCGTATTTTTCATCACCCACGATGTCGAAGAAGCGGTGTTTCTGTCGGATCACGTGCTGATTATGTCGCCAGCCCCGGGCACGATTATTGAGCAGCGCGAGATGCCGCGCAGTACGCTACCTGCCCGAGAAGCGCAGCGCGAGGCGACATTTTTGCAACACGTGTTCGAACTGCGTGATGTGATGGAAAAATTGGAGCAGCCCGGTTAGCCGCCCAAATACGATCGCTCGATTGTTGTTGCCCTGATGTCGTTGCGTCAAAGCCTGCGTTTCTGGAGCAATTTGCCGTGGGTGCTACCGCAGGCGTTGCGCGTGCGCAAAACCGCGCCACGTTTTGCCGGCGCGCAGGGCGCGGATTTCGGCATTGCGCTTGCCGACGGTAGCCAGGCAAGCATGACAAACATGGACGCGCATGCGCCCGTCGTCGCGCAAAAGCGTCTGCTGCTGTTTGGCGATTCCGTCGTCGCAGGGGTAGGCGCAAGCACGCATGCACTGGGGTTGAGCGGGCAGTGCGCGAGTGCGTTGGCGTGTGCCTTGGGGCAAAACCTGGCGTGGCAAGCGGTTGGGAAAATCGGCATCGAGTCGACACAGCTGGAAGCTTTGCTTTGGCCGCAAGTGCCGAAGGATCAACGCTGGGATTGGGTGCTGATTTCTATTGGCGTCAATGACATTACCGCTCTGACGCGTCGGGCACGATTTACTAAGGCACTGACCGGCCTGTTGCAACAGATTCGCAAGCGCGCACCGGACGCGGTCGTGCTGTTTTGCGGCTTGCCGCCGGTGCATGGATTTCCACTGTTGCCAAAACCACTGCGCACCGTTTTTGGTATGCGCGCGCGCATGCTCAATCAGCTGCTGCAACAGCTCGCGCGTGCACACCCAGACGTGGTGTTTTTACCGGTCAAATTTGAAACACGCCCCGAGGCCTTCGCGGCAGATGGCTTTCACCCATCTGAAGCCAGCTATGCACGCTTTGGCAAAGCCGCAGCGGATGCTTTTTTAGCGCACGCCAAATCAATTCGCCCCTGACGAAATCTGGACGTTACCTTCACTGAGTAAGCGGCGTTAACCAGATCACCGGTGTCAGCGTAACGGTCGTGTTGGCGTCGATCATTTGAATTTCGCCATCTTGCAAAATGCAGCTCAGGCTCATTGAACGCGCTGCCAAAGCGGCTAATTCCGCGCACCCCGACGCGGTCAAATTGATCACGCTTAAGTTTTTATTGCGCGCGAGCGACGCGCCGTTTTTGTCCCACCAAATTTGGGCGCCGTGGCCACTGTAGGTGTAAATCACGACCTTGCGCGCGCGCCCGCAGGCACGGCGAATGCGGGCTTCGTCTGGTTGTCCGACATCAATCCACAGATCAATCCCGCCGGTTAAATCACGCAGCCACAGATCAGGCTCGTCTTCAGAACTTAGGCCACCGGCGAAACTCAAATACTCCGCTGCGTTCAATGCAAATGCCAAGGCCCGCACCATCATGCGTACTTGGGTTTCTGATGGATGCTGCGCTAGGGTGAGTTTGTGAGTTTGGTAGTAGTGCCGGTCTAAATCAGAAATTTGAAGCTCGAGCTTATAAACCGTGGCTTTTAGGGACATGTGCGTCTGCGATTGGCTATTTAGATGAGTGTATGCGCGATTTTGAAATAACGCGCGTACCCCCTCAAAAAGCCAATTCGCCAAATCAGTCGGTATGCACAAAAGACTAATTCGATTCAAACGGATCCCAGCTTGAATCCGGCCCCAGCTTGAATCGCACGCACCAAAATCTGAGTCTCACCGAAAGCGACACGGAAGAGGGAGTCGCCGCTGAGTTAAGAAGGCTAAGCTAAACTGCACCACCTTTCTGCCCTGAGTTATGCCATGCCATTTTTGGAACTACACATGCGCCTGCGTGCGAGCGAGCAGCCGCTTGTTGAGGCAGCGATTGAAACCCAGGGCAGTTTGGCGATCACGCTGTTAGACGCCGAAGATGTGCCTATTTTGGAACCGGGTGTCGGCGAAACGCCGCTCTGGCCCGAGCTGACGCTGACCGCGCTGTTTCCGGTTGAAATCGACAAACTCGATTTGTTGATAGCGCTTGACGCCGACATCCCCGCGCATATTTTGCAAACTGCGAAGTTTGCCCACGTCGATGACAAAGATTGGACCCGTGTGTGGATGGATACCTATCAGCCGATGCAGTTTGGCAAGCGCCTTTGGATTGTGCCGACCACGCACACGCCGCCGGATCCAAACGCGGTGAATATTCGTCTGGATCCAGGTTTGGCGTTTGGTACCGGCACGCATCCGACCACGGCGCTGTGTCTAGCGTGGCTGGATGGGCTCGATTTACAGGGCAAAACCGTGCTGGATTTTGGCTGTGGCAGCGGCATTCTGGCGATTGCCGCACTGAAGCTTGGCGCCAAGCATGCTTATGGTGTCGATAATGATCCGCAGGCGCTGATCGCCAGCCGGGAAAACGCCCAGCGCAACGGCGTCGCGGATCGTTTCACGGTGCTTTCCGACAAAGATATTGCCGCACCACCGTGCGATGTGTTGCTTGCTAATATTTTGCTGCCACCGCTGCTGGCATTGAAGAAATTGCTTGCCGCAGGCTGCAAACCGGGTGCAGAGGCGGCGTTTTCAGGCATGTTGGCTGGGCAAGATAAAGAGCTGATTCCGGCCTATGCTGGTCTGTTTGAAACACTCACGACCGAGCAACAGGGGGATTGGATTCGGGTGGCAGGGCAGCGTTGCAGCTGACGGGCCAATTTGGATTTAGCAAGCGCCGGCTCGCGCTTCGCTTGAATCAGCAAACACTTATGCGGTGCGAAATGGTGCTGTGATCTGAATCTAGGACACCACCGCATATTTCCGCGCCACATAAGCATCAATCACGCCGACGAATTCAGCCGCAATATTTTCACCGCGCAGGGTCATGGCTTTTTGACCGTCAATAAACACCGGTGCCGACGGCGTTTCGCCGGTGCCGGGTAGGCTGATGCCAATGTTGGCGTGTTTGCTTTCGCCCGGCCCATTAACGATACAGCCCATCACCGCCAACGTTAGGTTTTCTGCGCCTGGGTACTGAAACTTCCACTCGGGCATACGTTCGCGCACATGATCTTGCACGGTTTTCGCGAGCAATTGAAAGAAGGTGCTGGTGGTGCGCCCACAGCCCGGACATGCGGTCACCATCGGGGTAAATGCGCGCATGCCCATGGTTTGCAACAGCTCTTGCGCGACGATCACTTCGCGCGTGCGCGGCTCGTCCGGTTCGGGCGTGAGCGAAATCCGAATGGTGTCGCCGATGCCCTCTTGTAACAGCACCGCGAGTGCGGCGGTGGACGCGACAATGCCCTTGCTGCCAATGCCGGCTTCAGTCAAACCCAGATGCAGGGCGTGGCTGCTGCGCGTGGCTAAATCCCGATACACCGCAATCAATTCTTGCACGCCCGATACTTTGCAGCTCAGCACGATGCGATCCGGTGCCAAGCCAATCTCTATGGCTTTCGCGGCGCTATCAAGTGCCGAGCGCACCAGCGCTTCACGCATCACCAACGGTGCCGATAGCGGCACGCTCAGCGCTGCATTCGCGTCCATCAGTTCTGCCAACAAACCCTGATCCAAGCTGCCCCAGTTAACGCCAATCCGCACGGGCTTATGGTTTCGAATCGCGTGCTCGACAATTTCCCCGAACTGCGCATCGCGCTTACGCCCGAAACCAACGTTGCCGGGGTTGATGCGGTATTTCGCCAGTGCCTCGGCACAGCTTGGTTCGTTGTGCAGCAGCGTATGGCCGTTGTAGTGAAAATCGCCAATGATCGGCACTTCAATGGCGCGCTGCGCCAAGGCATCCCGAATACGCGGCACCGCCGCCGCCGCTTCCGGGGTATTGACGGTAATACGCACCAGCTCTGAGCCCGCGCGCCATAGTTCGGCGATTTGTTGCGTCGTCGCTTTGATATCTGCGGTGTCAGTATTGGTCATCGACTGCACCACAATCGGCGCGCCGCCACCGACTTGGATTTTGCCGATGTGCACCGGCGTGGTGAATTTGCGCGCGCTCGTCATGGTTACATGATTCAAAAACTAGGGTCAGCTAATCTAACGCCTTAACCAGTCCCCGCCTAGCCTATCACCGCGCCCAGCACGCGCAAGCCGCTGGCACCGGTCACTTCTGGGCGATTTCCTGGTCTGTGCGCGAGGGTTTCACGCGCAAGCCAGGCAAATGCGGCGGCTTCAACAAAATCAGGATCTAGCCCGAAACGTGCGGTAGAAGCTACCGGCACGCGGCAAAGTTTGCTCAAGCGTTTTAACAGCGGCGGACAGTGCACGCCGCCACCGCATACTAATAACTCGTTGATTTGATGAGGTTTTAGCGCATCCGCAATGCTGACTGCGGTCAATTCCAACAGCGTCGCCTGAATATCCACGGCGCTGATGCTTTCAATCGTAACGCCAGCTCGGTTGTGCATCCAGGCTAGGTTAAACACCTCACGCCCCGTGCTTTTTGGTGGCGCACGTTGAAAGTACGGATCGTCCAACAGGCGCGAAAGCAGCGCACCGTGGACTTTTCCAGTGCTTGCAACGCTGCCACCGGCGTCGTGTGTCAAGCCAAATGCGGCCTGCGCGTGTGCATCCAATAAACAATTGGCGGGGCCCGTATCGAACCCAAGCACTGAATCTAGCAAAATCGTGACGTTGGCTATGCCGCCCAAATTCAGCACCGCACATCCGGGCGGGAAAATTGCCGCGTGAAACGCTGGCACCAGCGGCGCTCCTTGCCCGCCAGCGGCAACATCGCGGCGACGAAAGTCCGCCACGACTTTAATGCCCGTGCGTTCAGCGATCACGTGCGGGCAGCCCAGTTGCAGCGTAAACGGCGCATTCGCGTTCGGGCGATGTCGCACGGTTTGACCGTGGCTGCCGATGGCGGTGATTTGATCTGGCTTAAGGCCTGCGGCGGAAAGCAAGGCATTCGCAGCATCGCTAAATGCCGCACCGAGTGCGACGTCAAGCTGGCCCAAGTCGTCAAGATTGACCATCGCCTGACCCTGGCCTAAGCTCAAGCTCAGATCGCGCAGTGCCCCGGGAAACGGATATGTTTTTGCCTGATGCAGGCAAAACGGAGCAAAGCTGACCAATGCCGCATCGATGCCATCACAACTGGTGCCAGAAATTAAACCCAGGAAAAGCGGCTGGCCTGAGGTCAAACTAGCGTTCCACTTTCTCGCCGCGATTCATCGCTAACGCCTGCTGCATTTGACTTAACTGCGCCAAAAGTGGCGCGGTGCTGGCTTTAAAGCGTGCCATTTCACTGCCACTTAATGGGTCAGACACCGGCAAATCAACGCTCAACGGGTCTTTGTGCATACCAGCGATGCGGAATTCATAATGTAGATGCGGGCCGGTTGCCAAGCCCGTCATACCGACATAGCCGATGATTTCATTTTGCGAAACGCGATCGCCTTTGTGCAAGCCTTTGGCGAAGCGCGATTGATGCCCATAAACGGTTTCAATGCCACCGGGGTGCTTGAGATAAATCACATTGCCATAGCCGTTTTGCTGGCCAATAAACTCAACCACCGCGTTGCCGGTCGCCATAATCGGCGTGCCGGTTGGTGCGGCATAGTCCACACCCATATGGCGCATCATGCGGCCCATGATCGGATGCAGGCGATTTGGCGAAAATTTTGAGGTGATGCGGGTAAATTCAACCGGCGTGCGAATGAAGGCTTTTTTGCGGCTACGACCGTCTGCACTTAAATAGTCTGGGCGGCCAGCGTCGTCCTCAAAGCGATAAACCTCATAGCGTTTGCCCTGATTGATGAAGGTCGCGGCGATAATTTCACCATCGCGCAATTTTTCGCCGTCCCGATAAATTTGCTCATACACCAGGGCGAAGCTGTCGCCGGGCTGTAAATCTTGAGCAAAATCAATGTCGTAATTAAAGATGCCGGCCAAACGCACAATCAGCGCGTCGCTCATATCCGCATCCATTGCCGCGCCGAATAGCGAATGCTCAATACTGGCGCTGGCATAGCTAACTCGGTGTTCCATTTGGCGTGCGATCAAACGCTGGGAAATTTCCTCGCCGTCGAGCGTTACCAGCACGCGATGCGCTTCATCGCCATCAAACTGCAGGCCAGTCAGCTTGCCATCTTGCATGCGAAAAGCAATTTGTTCGCCGGGAAATACCCGCGCCAACTCTTGGGTTTGCTCACTGAAATTAACGATCCGATGCACATCACCCGCGCCGATATTCAAGCGCCCAAAGATATCGCCGACGGTTTCATTGCGGCGCACGGTTTCCACCTGCCACTGGTCGTCATTGACGCCAGCGACGTATAAATCTGAGCCTAAATTCGGCACCGATGTTGCCGCTTCACGCGACATTGTTTCTGAAATTGGCGGCAGGGCCAAGCTCAGCTTTACGGTGCGTACTTCTGGGTTTGCCAACATGCTGGCAGATAGCGGTAAAACCACGGCCGCCGCCGCTACTGCCAAACTGCCCAGCACCGCAGCTCGCGGAATTTGGAGCGTTTTCACTGCCAAATTCTGCGCCGCATTAAGTGCGTAGAAAACCCCGTGTTTAATCGCTCGGGTCAGGCGTTTAAGGATCGGCGCGTGGGTTGGGCGCTCTTGCCAATGGCGTTCTAGTCCCTGGCGGCGTTCTAGGCCCTGGCGTTCTTGATTGAAATCGGTATGTGCACGGCGCACCGCTTGGCGTCTGGGCGTGCGATGGGTTTGCTCTGAATTGGCATTATGGGGCTGATAAATCACGCAGAATCCTTCATTTTCAAAGCGGGCGCGGTGCCGAAGATAGCTGGGCGTGGACGATTCGTCAAAAATTAAGAAGAAGTTAAGGCGTTTTGCGGGCGTTTTGCACAGCGTTATTTTCGACCCGCCATTCGCCCACCGCTAATGTGTCAACGCAATACGCGCCAATTTGCACGCGAATCAACCGCAGGGTGGGAAAGCCAACCGCTGCCGTCATGCGCCGAACCTGGCGGTTACGGCCTTCATTTAAGGCCAATCGCAGCCAGCTCGTTGGCAACGCTTGGCGCACCCGTATTGGCGGTGTACGCGGCCACAGCCACTCGGGTTGCTCACATCGCTTTGCCTGAGCGGGCAGAGTCAGGCCGTCATTGAGCTGCACACCGCGCGCGAGTTGCACGAGTGCAGCGTCAGTTATCACGCCGTCGATTTGCACGAGGTAGGATTTGCGCCATTTGCCTGCCGTGTCGCTGACGCCAGACTTGCCTGCCGTGTCGCTGACGCGAGACTTGCCTGCAGCATCAATCCAAGCCCCATTTTTCGACCGGGTAATCTGGTGTGCAAGTGCTGGCACGTCGGTCAACAGCAGTAATCCTTCGCTATCGTGATCCAAACGCCCGGCGGCGTAGACATCTTTTTGTTTGATGAAATCGCCTAAACCTGGGTGCCCAGCAACAGGTGTGAACTGACTGAGCACGCCATAAGGTTTGTTGAAACTAATCAGCATGCAATCGTTGTGTTGTTTTGGCTAGTCGTCGTTTGCGGCTTCGGTTTTGCCCAGCGCTTGCTCAACAATCACCGCACCCATGTTGACGCCGCCACGCGGTGTGAAAATCCGTTTCGCGGCTTTTTGCTCGGCTTCAAACACTGTGAACTGCGCCAATAACGCGGCTTTACGCTCCGGATCCAATGTTTGCCAATGGCAATCATCCTCGGCACCGGCAAGCCCGTAAATCAAACTCAAGCTGGCTTTAAATCCGGCGCGGCGTACTTTCAAAAACGCCGCGTAAGCGCCCAATGCACGCACATCTTCGGTGCTTTTAATGCCCACTTGGCGCAGCCAGGCGGCAGATTTTGGCCCAATGTTACGAATTTTCTCAGCTGCGGGTTTTGCCGGCTGATTGGACTTACCGATCGCACGTGTCATTGAGAAAACTCCGGTTGGGCGTATCGAATGCTAACTGAAACGGCGCGTGCTTATTGGGCTGAAAGCTGCATCGGTGATTCCCCCGCCGCCACCAACGCCTGATTCAGCGCCGCCAACTCGGTGCTTTGCAGCGTCGTACACGCAGCGAGCACCTCTGGCAACCGCAGCTTTGCCTGCGTTAAACCGGTGTGCACATCCACCGATGGCGCTGCATCGCTGTCACTTACCGCGCTTGCCAACGCATCCAGCACGCCGCCGATAAACCGCACGCTGACGATGGTTTTGGGCGGCAACCACCAGCCATTGCTGGGGTTGCTATTGGGTTCAGTGCCAAGCACGGCGCTCAGCTTTTTTTGAAAGCCAGCGAGCAAAATTTGGCTCTGAGCATCGTTGCGCTTGCGCGCGCTGAGCGCAACTTGTAGCGCACCCAATGCGCCAGACTGCGCTGCCAGCTGTACCTGCAGTGCTTCAATCTGGCGCGCTAACTCAAACTGCTCGACATACGCGTCTTCGGCAAGCTGCGCGCGCGGGTCGGGCAGCAGCTTGAGTGGCTGGATATAGTTTGTGCCATCGACGTTTAGCTCAACGCTGTATTCACCCGGTGGCGCCCAGACCCCGTCCGCATACGCATTACCCGAAGCCGATGCCACCACTGCCGGATAGTGCAGCGGCCAGACAAAGCGATGCGCACCGGCAGACGCGCCGAGTGCCACGGGGGTAGCCTGCCATTCCAGCGCGGCAGTAGCCGTTTTGGCGTCACCGGGCACAATCATATCTGCGCTGCTGTAGACGCGTATCAGCTCATTTTGTGCGTCGCGAATCGTCAGTGTTACTGGACCTAGCGTCGCGCGTTCCAATTGATAATCAATCACCGCACCATAGGCCGGGTTTGCCGCGGTCGCTTCGTCTTTCGGCATCGGTGTACCGGAAAATGCTTCGGGGCGTAGCCGAATCGCCGCACTCGGTGCGAACAACCGGGTGGCTGCTGATGCGTCCCGCGCAAGCTGGCGCAGCGCGCTTACGTCGTCCAAAATCCAAAAACCGCGGCCGTGTGTGGCGATCACTAAGTCGTTGTTCTTCACCACCAAATCGCGCACCGATGTGCGCGGCAAATTTTGCTGTAAAGCCTGCCAGCGTGTGCCGTCGTTTAGGCTGAAGTACACGCCGCGTTCGGTCGCGGCATACAGCAATCCAGGCTGAATTGGATCGGCGCGCACGCTGTTGACGAAATGGCTGGCGGCGATACCAGACACAATCAGCTGCCAACTTTTACCACCGTCATGGGTGCGATAAATATACGGTCGCGTGTCGTCCAAGCGGTGCCGGTCGACCGCAATATAGGCGCTGAGCGAATCGAACGGCGAGGCGTCAATGATCGTCACTTTCGCCCAGCCCGTCAGTGCCGCAGGCGTTACGTCCAGCCAATTTTTACCAGCGTCGTTGGTGCGCCAAACCTTGCCATCGTCGGTGCCAAGCCAAATCTGCGCGGCATCGGTGCGCGACGGTGCAATCGCATAGATAACGCCACGTCTTGGGCCCATTTGTAAGTGCAGCGCCGCTGTTGGCGCATCTAAATTTTTTGGCGTACCGGGATCGATTCGCGTCAAATCCGGGCTAATGACATCCCAATGCGCACCGGCATTGGTGGTGCGGTAGAGCTTTTGATTGGCGAAATAAAGTGTTTTTTGATCCAGCGGCGAAAACGCCAGCGGCAGCGTCCAAGTGCGGCGCTGATGATCTGGGTAGGCGATCGTCGGATCAATGTTGTGCGTTTGATGCGTGTGTAAATCTAAGCGCGCAACACGCCCGCCGTAAATAATTTCCGGGTGCAACGGATCCGGCGCGATGTTATCGCTTTCGCCGCCAGCGGTAAGTTCACGAAACTGCATCATGCTAATGCCATCGCCATGGGTGGTGCGGCTGGGCACCGACGCTGCACCCGAG
>JANNYO010000562.1:0-2186 GCA_031410115.1 Rhodanobacteraceae bacterium
CTCGCCGGATTTCGCGCTCAGCACCGCATTGACGGCGGCAATTTCGCGCCGCAGCGCGCTCAGGCGTTCCCGCACTTCCGCGCTGTCGGCTTTGCCGCTCGTTTGCGCCTGGGCACCGGTGATAGCCAGCAGGCAAGCGAGGAAAATGCGCCAGAACATCAACTTAGACCATGAGCTTAAAGCAGCGCCGCGCCGGTCATTTCGACAGGCTGCGGGATGTGCATCAGCTTAAGCAGGGTCGGCGCGATGTCTTTTAGGGCGCCGCCATCACGCAGCGTTAGCCCCGCGTTCGCCGCGCCAAGCAAAACCAGCGGCACCGGATTCATCGAGTGCTGGGTGTTCGGTTGGTTCGATTCGAAGTCCCACATTTCTTCTAAATTGCCATGATCTGCGGTGATCAACGCGGTGCCATCCACTGCCAGAAGCGCCGCTTCAATGCGTGCCAGTGCCGCGTCCACCGCTTCGACCGCCAAAATAGCCGCCGCTAAAATACCAGTGTGGCCGACCATATCGGGGTTGGCGATATTGCAGACAATGAGATCAAATTCGCCACCGGTGATCGCAGCGATGAGCTGATCACACAGTGCCACCACGCTCATCTCCGGCTGTAAATCATAGGTCGCGACTTTGGGCGAGGGCACCAAAATTCGCCGTTCGCCAGGGTAGGGCGCTTCCACGCCGCCGCTGAAGAAAAACGTCACGTGCGCGTATTTTTCCGTTTCCGCAATCCGCAGCTGGGTGCGCCCCAGCGCCGCTAACACCTCGGGCAAGGTGTTTTGCATCGACTGCGGCGCGAACGCCACCGCACTGACCTCTAAGTTTTTCGCGTATTCCGTCAAGCTGACAAAGGCATTGAGCGCCACCTGACGGTTGCGGGCAAAGCCCTGAAAATCACTGTCGACAAAGGCTTGCGACAGTTCGCGCGCGCGATCCGAGCGATAATTCATAAACACGATTGCATCGCCATCCTGCACCTTGGTGCCACCGGCAATCACCGTCGGGCGCACAAACTCATCGCTTTCGCCGCGTGCGTAGGCCGCGTCCAGCGCGGCTTGTGCAGTCGGCGCGTGCAGGTCCGCGCGGGCGTCGCAGATGGCATCAAAACTCAGCTTTACCCGGTCCCAGCGCTGGTCGCGATCCATGGCAAAATAGCGCCCGGCTACAGTGGCAATTTCGACGTTGCCAAGTTCATCGCAGATAGTCTGCAGCTTGGTAATCGAGGGCGCGGCACTTTTCGGCGGCGTATCGCGCCCATCTAAAAAAACGTGCACCGCAATTTGCCGAACCCGGCGGGCGTGCGCTAAATGCAGCATCGCGAAAATATGCGCCTCTAAACTGTGCACACCGCCCTCGCTCAAAAGCCCCATCACGTGCAAAGTGCCGCCATTGCGCCGCACGCTAGCGCAGGCCTGGTTCAGCGCCACGTTGTGCTCGAACTGGCCGTTTTCCAGCGCCAGATTGATGCGCGTCAAATCCTGAGAGACGATGCGCCCCGCGCCCAGATTCATGTGGCCCACTTCTGAATTGCCCATTTGCCCTGCAGGCAAACCCACCGCCAATCCGTCGGTGCGAATCAAGGTGTGCGGGTTGTTCGCCCAAATGCGCCGCCAGTTCGGGCAGTTCGCATTCGTGATTGCGTTATCCGGCGCCGCTTCCCGCTCGCCCCAACCATCCAAGATCAGCAGCAGATGGGTTTTGCGCGCAGCCGGGTTTGACGTTTCAGGCATGCGAACTCCAGGTGGTAGTTGGTGGCGGGAATAGTACTCATTTGCCGCAGTGCTGAGCGCGCGCGGTTTAGCCATCGTCAGTTTCACCATCCAACAAAAACCGGCTCGGTCACGATTGCTGGCAAACTTAGCGTTGATGTCCCACCTGGAACGCTTAATAGCGTTCTGAAGCAAGCCAGTCTCAAGGAGTGATTTGAATGCGTTACATGGTCGTTTTAGAGCAAGGCCCGACAAGCTACGGGGCGTACGTCCCTGATCTTCCTGGGTGTGTTGCAGTCGGCGAGACTCAACAAGAGGCGATTAAGCTCATTCAAGAGGCTATCGAGTTTCATCTTGAGGGTCTCAAGGAAGAGGGGCGGCACATCCCCGATCCGCATTCTTCAAGCACGTTCGTTGATGTTTATGCCTAAACAAGGCGTTGCCCTATGAATTGAACTTTCCGCTTGCGTAGTTGGGCGG
>JANNYO010000563.1:0-8046 GCA_031410115.1 Rhodanobacteraceae bacterium
TAAAACCATGCGTTTTTAACTCTAGCCTCGATACAAAAAATCGGTGGGTGAACAAATTCAAAGCGGCAGTGCAGCTGCCAAAATAGATCCACCAACAGACCGCGGCGATGTGCAAAATAATCATGGCACTGCGGCTGTCGCTGCGCCCAATCACGAATATCATGGGTACGTAAAATTCCAAATGGCCCCGCAACACCGACTAAAACGCCCAGGTAAATCAAGCTGCGTTCAAGCCAAACGGAGGTGGAATAGCTGCAATGGATCAAACCGCGATGCATGCCGACGGAGTGGCCCAACAGCAATGTAAACACCGTCAATGAGAGACCTACTAACAATGCTAGAAGACTAACATTCAGTGCAATCGCAAGGACTGCGCCCAAAAACATCGCGCTATTCCAAATTGATTTTCCAGGCGCCCAACGCACCCGGCCCTGCGTGGCATTGGCGCCAGCACCGTCAACACGAAAGACCTCGGTCATCATTTTATTTTCTCGTTACATAATTAACTAATATGCTAATTATGCAATAAAAGATGCGCGTTACTCAAGCGTTTCCCAGTGAAACTTATGCAAGACGCGATGCAGCACTGGGGTCAAAATAACGCCTGCTAAAATCAAGAACGCTAAGCCTGCATACAGCGCATATAGCCCGGCAAATATCTTGCCCGCCTCGGTGTGTGGTGGGTCGACCGGGCCCATGCCGCCCAACAGCATCGCGGCGTTTAAAAATGCATCCAGCCAGCTCAGGCGCTCAAAAACGTGATATCCCAGCATGCCTGCACCGAGCGAGGCGAAGAGAAAAAGCGTTGCCGCGCTTAAATGCGCCAGCATACGTTTCACGAAACCGCGCGGGGTCAGCGGCGCGGTTGATTTGGCTTCATACATTGGGTTGCCCCGCTTGCGCCGGTTCCAGGCGGCTTATTCTTCGGGCGCCATGCCGGCGGTCGACATGCCAAATTTTTCCAAGCGCCGATACAGTGCGCTGCGCGATAGGCCCAAATGTTCCGCCGCCTGCATGATATTGCCGCTGTAGCGATCCAAAGCTTGGCGCACCAGCAGCTGTTCGGCGTCATCCAAGGTCATGTGATCCAGCACCTTGGCCGGTGGTGCCACCGCGCCGCCCTGCAGCTGTAAATCAGCCGCGGTAATGTGATTGCCGCCGCACAACAACACCGCGCGTTCAAGCACATGATTAAGCTCGCGCACATTACCCGGCCAGCTGTAGCGCAGCAGCGCGTCAATCGCGGATTGCTCAAGCGCTAGACCTAACTTTCCGTAGCGGCGCGCATGTGAGCCCAAATAGCTTTCCGCCATCGGCACAATGTCTTCGCGCCGCTCGCGCATCGGTGGCAAGCAGATCTCCACGGTGTTAATGCGGAACAGTAAATCCTGGCGAAACTGCCCGCCGGTGACGGCGCGTTCGAGCTCGGCGTTGGTGGCGCTCACCAGGCGAATGTCGGCTTTTTGCGTGCGCGATGAGCCGACTTTTTCGTACTCACGTTCTTCCAAAACCCGCAGTAATTTCGCCTGCTGCGCCAAATTCATGTTGGCAACTTCGTCCAAAAACAACGAGCCGCCTTCGGCTAGTTCAAAGCGCCCTAAGCGATCGCCTTTGGCATCGGTAAACGCGCCTTTGACGTGGCCGAACATTTCACTTTCAAACAGCGTTTCTGGAATTGCGCCCATGTTGACTTTGACGAACGCCTTGTTCGAACGCCCGGAGCGCGCGTGAATAAATTGCGCCAACATGCTTTTCCCAGTGCCGTTTTCGCCAGTCAATAGAACATTCGCATCCGACGGGGCAACGCGCGTCACCATTTCTAGCACTTGCTTCATCGCCGGTGACTTGGCAATAAATTCGGCGTCATCGCCGCGCAAAATTTCGTTCTCACGCTCCAATTTCTTCGACTTGCGCTTGGCTTCACCCAAGGCGAGCTGGCTGCGCACAATCGTCATCAGCCGATAATTGTCCCAGGGCTTTTCGATGAAATCGTTCGCGCCAAGACGCATCGCCTGCACGGCTAAATCAACTGAGCCCCAGGCCGTCATCACCACCGCCGGAATATCTGGATCGGCGAGCCGAATCTTGGCTAACAGCTCCATACCTTCAGCGCCAGAGGTGGTGTCGCGGGTGTAGTTAAGGTCCAAAATCACCAGTGAAAACGGCTGCTTTTTCAGCGCATCCAGCGCCGCGTCCGGGCTTTGCACCGGCACACATAAAAACCCTTCGCCCTTTAGCAGCAGTTTCAGCGCATCGAGCACATCTTTTTGATCATCACTGATTAGGATGGGAAGACTGGTCATAGTTCAGTAGTTTGGTGTTCGATTGAAAATAGGATTAAAGGCTAATTTTGCGCGGACAGGTGTTCGATGAGGGGAAAAAATACGACCGTTTTAGCCTTCCAACAAACTCAACAAATCATCCGAGCTAAAATTCGGCGCGGCAGTTTCATCAAACAAAGCATCCGCAAGCTCGCGTTTTTTCTGCTTCAGCTCTTCGATGCGTTCTTCCACCGTGCCCGAGGCGATCAAGCGATAGACGAAAACGGGTTTATCTTGACCGATGCGATACGCGCGGTCGGTGGCCTGTTCTTCTACTGCCGGATTCCACCACGGGTCGTAGTGAATCACGGTATCGGCGGCGGTTAGATTTAAGCCCACACCACCGGCGCGCAAGCTGATCAAAAACAGCGGCACTTCTTGATTCTGAAAGCGCTTGACCGGTGTTTCGCGATCTTCCGATTGCCCCGTCAGCAGCAAGTATTTGATTTTGCGGCGCGTGCACTCGGCTTCGATCAGCGCCAGCATTGAAGTGAACTGCGAAAACAGCAGAATGCGCCGGCCTTCGGTAATCAGTGCCGTCAGCATTTCCATCAGCTGCTCAAGCTTGGCTGAGGGTGCGGCATGTGCGCTTTGGACATTAAGTAAGCGCGGGTCACAGCAGACTTGACGCAGTTTCAGCAGCGCGTCCAACAAACTAATGCGTCCGCGCTCAGCGCCTTTTTCGGTCAACTGCGCATGCACGGCTTCACGCAGTGTTACGCGCAGCGTTTCATACAAATCGCGCTGTTTGCCTTCCAATTCAATGCGCTTGACGATCACTGATTTCGGCGGTAATTCGGCCACCACTTGATCTTTGGTTCGGCGCAGCAAAAACGGCGCGATGCGTTCGCGCAGGCGCGCGGCGGCGTCGGTGTCGCGCTTTTTTTCAATCGGTAGACGGAAGTTTTTCTGAAAGCCAATTTTGTTGCCCAAGAAACCGGGCATTAAAAAATCGAACTGCGCCCATAGCTCGCCCAGGTGATTTTCCAGCGGTGTACCGGTCATGCACAAACGGTGTTTTGCGCGAATTTGCCGCGCCGCACGCGCGGCTAAGGTGTTGGGATTTTTTACCAGCTGCGCTTCATCCAGCACCAGCATATGAAAATCAAACGCCAGCAGTTTTGCCAAATCGCGCCCCAGTAGGGCATAGGTGCTCAGCACCACGTGACTTTGCGGAATTTCTACCATACGGCTGGCGCGTTTGTTGCCAGATAGTGTCAACACGTTCAAATTCGGCGCAAAACGCTCTATTTCGGCGCGCCAGTTTGGCAATACGCTGGTTGGTGCGATCACCAAAACTGGCCCCATATTCGGCATTGATTCGCGTTCTAATAAAATATGCGCCAGCACCTGTACGGTTTTGCCTAAGCCCATATCGTCGGCCAAAATGCCGGCGAGTTCGGTTTGGCTAAGAAATTTCAGCCAGCGCAAACCATAGACTTGATAGGGTCGCAGCGTCGCCTGCAAAGCCACAGGTTGACTGACTTCTGGCAATTCATCTAAGCCCTGCAAACGTTCGGCTAACGGGCGTAGATTCGCATCACCATGCCAACGTAGTTCGGAACCTAATTGCTCATCTAGTTCATTCAACAGACCGGCGCGCATGCGTGGCAGGCGCGCGGTTTTGGTGCCAATTTCCGCCAGTACCGCAAGCATTAATTTCAGCCGCCCAGCGGTAATCGGCACTGGGCCTTCGGGCAAATAGAGCGCCACGATCGTATCGGGGTTATCCGGTAGGTTCTGATAACGGCCCTGTGCCAGACCGGCCTCCAAGATCGGCATCAGCGCTACTTTTATGCCGTTGATTTCTACGCCAAGCGCCAAATCAAAATAGCGCCCCCCTTCAATTTCGGTGACGTCGGCAATAAATTCAATCGGTTGCTCAATTAACTTCAGCGGAAAGCCCGCGCTGTATTCGATCCGCCAACCGCGTTTTTTCAGCTCTGGCACGCCGAGAAAGCAAAATTCGCTCAACGTTTGTTCGTCGTAATCAGCATTGATCAGCCAATCGATGGAATCAATTACCGCACCACCGACGCGTTCTATGCCTTTTTCCAGGCCAACTTTTTTGCAGTCCAGCTGCCACTGTGCGATCGCTGCGTGGTCGGGCAAATAGCGCACCAAGGATTGCTCGCGCACGCGCTCGATGCCGCGCACGTAGTTTGCGACGGGCACTACTTCAAAGCCTAAATCCACCAACTGGCGCGCATGCCCAATGCGACGCTTCAGGCGGCGCTGTAGCAAAGCTTCGCGATCGGCGCTTAAGCTCAGGCGTAGCACCGGCGTGACCGCAACTTGCAAACTTTGACGGGAAAATTCTTTCGGCTCAGGTAGCGCGGCACCAAAATTTTTGCGCAACGACTTTAGATGCTCTGCCTGCGTTTCTGGGCGCAGCACGCCGGTGCTAAGCGCCAATTTCAGCATCTGCATAGACAAGCTTGAGCGCGCCCGCGCCAGCACACCGTCATCCAGCGCGCTTAACGGCTCAGTATCCAGCACCACGGCATTCGGCAATGCCAAACCATCGGGGTTTTGTACGCTTAAACCCAGCCGCTGTTGCCCGCGCTCATCTGCACGCCAGCGCAAATTTAATACGTGTTCCGCGCCGCGTACGATCGGTTCGCCCATTTGCCCGATCTGCACCAACCGGCGCCAACGCAGCGCGTCTTCCAACACATCAAAACCGCGCGCACCGGTCAGTGGATACCAATGACGGCCCTGCACCAACTGCGGCTCAAACTCGGCCAATTCTTTCAGCGCGGCGGCATCCTGCCCGCTGAGCACGCGCCCGTGTTCGGGCAGCATCCTAAAGGGCGACAGCTCAGCTTGAATATGCAACCGCCCATCTTCGAGCGCTGCCAGCAATGGCCGCACTAAAGCTGAAGCAAACACATCACCGGGTTCGATCATCAGCTGCAGATAAAGCTGTAGTTCCGTGCTTGGTGCACGCTTGGCGGCAGCGGCATCGCGTGCTTCGGGTGCAGATGCTTTGAGTTCCGCCATCCACTGCTTGAGCTCATCGGTTTTTTGCCCAGCAGCGCGCGCTTGGGTTTCGCTTACGCTTTGGCTTGCACGCAACAGCGCTGCCGCCGCGTGCTTGCAGCGGGTGCCGATCGGGCAGGTGCAGCTAGACTCCACCTGCCAGCGCGCCAACTCTTTGCTGCGCACTGCGGCATGGGTGATGTTGAGCGCGACTTCGTAGGGTTCACGGCGCGAACCCTGCACCAGCGCGCCAATGTTCACGCCACCCTCAACGGCACGAACCACCAGCGCGGACACATTCTCAAACAGCGCGCGCGCGCGGCGTAAGTCTATTTCCGCAAAAGCATCTTTCAACTCAGCCGCGCTGAGCTTTGGCACATCCACGTTTGGCGCAGGGGGCTTAGTAGCAATCGCGTTTGGCGTAGGGGGCTTAGAAGCAATCAATGTCGGCGTTTTCGGCTGCAGCAATTGGCTAGGATAGCGCACATTTGCGGGCGGGGTTGAAAGCGCGGTGTTTTTACCGGATCGACGCGGTTTTTGTCGCCTACTCGGCGATAAAACTCACGTCACCCTGATCGGCGGCAACATCAACCGTGATTTTGTCACTCATTGGGCCGTTTTCCAAGGCAGGGTCCACGCTGAGTTCGCCCATATCAAGGGCTGAGTCAGTCACCACAACGGCGCGTGTGCGTGGCACGCGTACATCAATTTCGCCTTGATCGGTGCTGATCGTCATATCGGTAGTGCCTTTCGCTGGCATTTTCAATTTGACATCACCCTGCCCGGCTTCAATTTCCACCGCAACCAGATTGAGTCTGGACAGGTCAGCGTCAAAGTTGCCCTGGTCGGTCGTTATTTTCACTGTGACCGGCAGCGCCATCGCTTGCGCTGGACTAAGATTTTGTTTGCGCGCCGCAGCACGTTTGATCAGCGCTTCAACGATACTGTTTGGGCCCAACCGAATGTCGGACTGGGCAGTTGATACTTCATAAAGCTCAGCCGCCGAAAGTTGGCTAGCAAAGGCGACGGCGGTGATTAGGGCAATTGAACGCATGGATAATTCCTCTGGGTTGAGTTGGAGGAATGTACCCGAGCAGGATGTGAATTAGCAGTTAGTTGCAATCTTATTCAGCTTAATAGGTGGATCGACCCGAAGGTTGTTCAGCTTTTGGCAACAACCTTAAGGCGCGCGTTAACGTACGGGAACTCGCTACACCCACTTAACGATTTCTTAGGCGAATTAAAAAGTATCGGCGCTAATGGTCGGTTAGTCATGCTGCCAGGGATTTTTTCGAAGCTTGACGGCCCCGCAAACATGCGTTGTAACGTCTTTCGAACTCTCACCAAACGTAAATCAGATAGCTGAGCATCGTCAGTTGTGTCGTTGATACAAAAGAAATCTATCACGCGCCTGTTGGCGGCCAACTGCTCGAGCTGTACGGCATTTTTGGCATCGCCCGTGGACACATAAAGATGTGAATAATCTTTCACTTTGGCGACACCGTGCGCTAGCGCCCAGCGCAGCACAAAATCAGACACGATTGTAGGCCTGTCCCACCTACGAAATACAGTTGTCCGCACGCTGCTGAACATATCGGGTGCCCGCGTTTCTAACTCAAATAATAGCGAGCGCAACATCGGTCTAGGCGAATGGGCAAAAGTGCGGGGCGTGTGCTGGTAGCCCGCCCGCAAGGGAGGCGTGCGCTCGGCGTATCCGGGGCGTTGGTGAAACTCGTTTTTTAACCACTGCGCAGACAATCTGCAGGCGTTTTCAAGCGCAGTGGCATCGGGCCTCAGCAGCTCATCCGTTACTGGATCATCATCTGACCAGGCCACGTAAACACCGCCCGGCCAAAACCAGTCGCTAATTTGAACCGGTGCACCAAAAAACACATCATCGTTTAGATAAAAATAGCGCTCGGACAAGTTGGGAATACGGTGGATATACGACTCAATATTTCCGGAATCAAACGTTGGCAAACAGGCGGTGGGTATCAAGTCGCGGTGATCGACAATGCTTAAACCGGGCGTTTTGCGCAGCCATTCGGGTGTTTGCGCATCGGTCACGATATAGATATGACCGTGATCCGGAAAAAAAGTCTCAAGCGCGCGCAAGCTATAGCGCAGCTCGTCGTTATCACGAAAACGCCCTTCTACGTTGCTATATAGCGCCATATCATCACGCATGTCAGCGCTAAGGCTTTGCGCGGCTTGACGCCGCTTTGCCCGCCATTGGCTATCATTACCGTTCACCCAAAGGTAAACGATATCAATCGGAAAATCTGAAGGCATAACTCGGTTTGTAGTGGTTAGAAATTGGCGCTGAGGCTAAAGCCAGCTTCGCGCGCGGGGGAGCATACAAAAGCATAGATGTACCTCGCCGACCAAGTGGCGAGCGCGATGTCGAAATCTTAAACTTGAACGAAAAATTTTTACATTAAAAAAAACCAATGGAAGCCGCTTTGCAAGCAATCCTAGAACCCCAAGAAATCCGACTGCGCATCTGGCAAGAGCTCGTGCGCGCTACGCATGACCGCCACCACGAGTGGCGAACACTCGTGCTTGCATCGGCGCAGTTAAGCGGTGCGCCGAATGCCCGCAGCGTGGTGCTGCGCGAGGCCGATGCAAATTTGGGTCAGCTTCGGATGTATACCGACAGCCGCAGCGACAAAGTCGCTGAGCTTACAAATCAGCCGAATGCGTTGCTGTTGTTTTGGAGCAAGCGCCTCAGCTGGCAGCTGCG
>JANNYO010000564.1:0-3348 GCA_031410115.1 Rhodanobacteraceae bacterium
AAAGCAGTATGTAGTTGCGCAAGAGACTGTCGATGCCTGGGAAAAAACCCACGTTATTGAAAAGATTGACCAGCCTTTTCTACTTCGCACCAAATTCACCCTTGCTGATTTTTCCGAACAACGATTAGCTGCGCTGGACTACGCTAAACGCGCGCTGGCGGTGGCAATTGAAGTATTCGGCCCCGAGCACCCCGATCTGCTGAACTATCGCAATACTCTAGCAGGAGCGTATATGCGGGTAGGGGAATTCGCGCTGGCCTTGGCAAAGCACCAAGAAAATTATGCGCAGGCAAAACGCACATGGAAACCTGATGACGAGCGCTTTGGCTTCCTCACCTACAATATCGCCATTTGTGAAGCCAAGCTCGGCCAGCTCACTGACTCGGGACACCAACGTTTGACATTTGAGGCCAGTAAGACTTTGAGCCGAATAACGCTTGGTGCCCGGCTTGCACTTGCAAGGGATGATTTTTTGAATTACCGAACAGCTTCGTTCAAGATACGGATGAAGCGAATTAGGGCCGAAATTACTGAGCGCGACTTGGTTCCAGAATTGCGATTTTGGCTCAGTATTTATGATCATGAAGATCAAGCGAGCCTTGCCTGGCAGGCATTAAGAATTGTCGTGGTAGAGTTCGACCCGATTTTACGCGCTCGCTTTACCGCCAAGGTTAAGGTCGCATCTACACGACGATGACTATACTCAAAATCATAAATCGACATCAAATTTAACGGTTCAATACAGGGTAAATCTAGTGGTTATTACAGCTCTAACAACTGCGCTTTTATTTGCAGCTACTCCGCCCCCTCAGGGCACACTTTGTGAACTCAGCGTAGCAAGCGCACGGGTTTACGAGTTGCGCAATTACCTTACAGATGATTGTCACCCAGAAAGCATTGTCACTATGGAAAGCCCACCCGCTGGGACACTGCAAAAGGCTTTTCTGATGCAGTACAAAGCCAATAAGCTCAACCGTGAAGGCTTCCGAACAACACTAGCTCCATGGGCTGGTCAAACGGTGATTATTGCCCGACTTAAAGCGACTCAGCCACAGCTACTAGGGCTAACGTTCGGCACATCCAACCCTCGCTACCATACTCGGTTTAGCGATAACAATGACGAAGTTATGATCTCGCTCACGAATAATTTACTGGTGTTGTCCAGAATTTTTGTCGTGAATGGCACTGAATTCGCAGAATCGTACTCACATTATTTCGCCGCAACACCATCATTAGATGTGATGAGCACCGAATTAGATACGCGGATTGTCTACAATTCGCCTATGAGCTACGAAGGTGCGCTCTCGATTCAGGTCTGCGCTAATCGCGGCGCGGTTTGCCACGACTTTAATATAGCGGGCGTGTTCGGTAGTACTTCCCCAGAAATTTATATGGGTGATGGCTTACCGGTCAACCCAGGTGCGTTAAGAGCGCGGTATTGCAGGTTGCCGGCAATGACTTCTACTGGCACCGGCTACACAACGACCTGTCCTGGGCCCGGTTCTCCGCCAGTCGCTTGGTTAGCTGAATAGTACGAATTTAGCGTTAGCTGGAAACGTGTAGACCCACGTTTCCAGCGGAATTACAAAATCAATCGCAAATTTCTAGGCAGCTAATTTCAGCACTGCCATCAGCTGTGACGCAGCCTTCGTCGCAACGCGGGAGCCCCGCGCGAGCATCCAAGTAGTTCTGCAGCACATTTTTACGGTGCGGTAGGAAAATATCTTTTAGTGCTTCCGAAATACCAAAACGAAAACCCTCTGACCTACTAATTTTTTCTTTAAGAAAGTTTAGTTCAGAGATTTGGGTAAATCCCTGTGAGCGTGGCCATGGAACAAGGCCACCTCCGAGCGGGACGCCGCTGCCAAACGGTGCGCCAACGCTCAGTTCATGGCAGCCAGCGCAAGACAGCGCCTGAGCGCGCGCGACCACATGTTCAGGGGTTAATGGGCTGCCAATCGCTGTCAGCTTTGTTTGAATTGAAGTGCGAAAGCTGTTCGGAGCGCTTTGAAATTGCTCGATGTATACATTTTCCAAAGTATCCATTTCGTCGCTTTGCCCACCGTTGAATTGATTGCTGGGCGTGAAATCGAAGCGGTTAATATCATTGATGGATAGTTTGTCGATTTGGCTAATGAACTCTTGGCGAAATGCGACCGTGCGCGCGTCGTTACCGTTTGCAAATAACAAGCCGGCAGGATTTACTTTTACCGTTACTGGCTTAATTATCAAAGTTGATAAATCAGCGAGCCCACAGTTCGGTGTAGTGCAAGCAGGTGCTTCAAGCATCTTAAATTCACGTAAAATCCAGTTGAATTGCATAAACTGGTTAGATCGAATTTGCCCACGCCCGGTTGGACCGGCGCCATAACTATGCGGGTGAAATACTGGCTTGAAACCAGGTAAACCATCGAAATAAAATCCCTTGAGTTTTTGCGTGCGGACTGTTTGCGACGCCACCGTTGACAGGCCCGCCCAAAATTCAGCAACCCGAATACAACCGTTGATGCCCTTTATTGGCTTTGGATTCGCGAGCGTTCCCTCAAAAATAACCAAGTTGCGGTTAAGTCCACCGCTTTCACCTGATCGTTTCGCAAAAACAATGCGGTATTCGCCACAGTCACTGCCGTCCACTGCGGCCAGATCGAAGCGATTGAACAAACCAATCGCCTTGTAGCCATCATCGCCTGCTGAAAAAGGATTGGTAGTTGCTTGGCTGCCTTCAATGCGTGGACATTCGTAGGAAAATCCATTGAGTGTTGCTGCACCGGGTAAGGGATTCGGATTGTTTGCATCCAGCGTGTTGCAGTGTGGTGTCGGCGCTGTGGTGGAACCGACGTTTGCGCTATCCCACCACTGATTGAACAGTGCTTGCGCAGTTTGATTTCCAGTGCCGGTACTAGTGCGGGAAATAATCGCGTCAAGCGTTGCTTGAAAACTAAATTGCGCCAATATATTTTCATCCGTGACCGCAAGCGAGCGCCGCGAATCCACATTTACTAGATTCGGTGTATTCGCATTTAAAGGCTCAAGACCGATGCCGCGTCGTTCAGATGTTTGTGCCAATGCCGCTAGGGAAAACAGTGTGAGGAACGCGGCTGCACTGAGCCGCGTGGAAAGTTTAGATTGTAATACCATCGAAATACTCCTTTAGTCGTTGGATGCAAGAGCGTAAATTTGCTCTACTGGCCTGCAGCGCAAGGCTGGGCCCGTACTAAAGTTCGTAATTTCTGATGTTTCTCTATCACTTACCTAATCGCCGCACATTAACAAGTAATTTCGGCGGTGACGCCGCTCTATTCGCGGCAATAATTCACCGCTGAGCCAACTATCACCTTGCCACCGACA
>JANNYO010000565.1:0-3098 GCA_031410115.1 Rhodanobacteraceae bacterium
GCCCTGACCCTAGGTGCTGTCGGTTCTGGCACTTTGATTGACTATGTCCAAGCCTATCGCGGCACGGATGATGCGTTTGAAATGTTCGGCGGCACGGTTAACTTAAAGCACGTGGTAGCCGTGGGCTGTAACGACGATGGCCTCGACAGCGACTTCGGTTATGTCGGCAAAATCCAATACGCCTACATTAAAATGGGCGGCGGATTGGGATTAACTGACAATCAAAGCCACGGCATCGAGTCTGATAACAGCGGCGACAGCGCGTTACAGCCGAATGCGCTGCCACGTACCCGTCCGATTTTGCTCAACGCCACTTTTGACGGCGGCGGTGTAGGTGTCGACGGTATTCGTATTCGTCGCGGTTCTGCCTACGTGTTACAAAACGTCGTTGTCACCGGGTTTGGCTCAAGCACGGCCGGTGCGATCAATAGCGCCGGTGCTTGCCTCAACTTTGATTCGGCAGAAACCTATAGCTCTACATTTGCGAACGGCGTGTTTAATGGCGTGATCTCCATTACCGGTTCATACCTCGGTTGCCCGACACTTTTTGGCGGCGAAACGCCTGCCAGCAATGCCGTGTTTGATTTGGGCACGTTCTACAACGGTCAAGCCGAAAATACATCCGGTGCAAGTGGCGCAGGATTATTCACCGCAAGTGGACGCATTCCTGCCGCTACTTCGGCGCTACGCACCACCACACAAGCCAGCACCGACGCTTTTTTTGAGCGCAATGCGGTGAAAGGCGCATTTGCCGAGGGCGACTGGACCAAAGGCTGGACGATTGGCCTGTAAGCCATCACCTTAACTTTTTGGGAGTGGACAACGCCCGGGGCTGGTTACCTGGGCGTTGTTTTTTGTCATGAAAAAACTAAGCGCGTGCCTTGTTCTAGGGGCGTGCCTTGTTGTAGGGGCGTGCCTTGTTGGATTTTTTATTATCCGGCACCGCGTCGGTCTTTGCACTGCCCGCCTTTGCGGCAGCAGCTTGGGCGTAGCCCATTGCCGCTTGCGTAATCTGGGCTTGCACCAGCCCAGTAATCCAGGCACGTAATTTTTGCCCCTGCGCTTTGGCGCATTCACGCGCGGCTTGTTTTACTGCACGCGGCAACATCAATACCACCGGTTTCGTCGCTTTGCTTTTGCTAACCGGGCTTTCATCCACAAGCGGAATCGTTTTTTCTTCGTCGCGATCCAACGGTTTGATTTTTTGCGCGGCTTTTTTCTGATGCGGCATGGTTAGTTTGCTCTCGTCAAATTTTGGATCGCGGAAGATGCACGAATTTTATGTCAATCGCTACCTTGCTTTGATGACATCCTCACGCCAACTACATAACGGGCAAAACCCGACTTATGGCCGCAGATTTGTTTTGCCAACAGCAAAACGAACTAAAACATTCAGGTGCTTTTTTTACTTCATCAAAACGTCATTGACTGGTCACCTAGCGCCATGATGATTCGGCGGACGTTCTGCATCGAAGACGAAAAAATGCACCTGAATCTTACCCATGCTTTATCAAAACCCTGGCGGCTATTGGCAGTGCTTTTGTGCGCCGCGCTGACGGCAATAGCGCAACCACTACCGAGTGCTGCCGCAGCTGAAACTGTCGCCGGGCAAAACCTAACCGTGCTGCGCATCCACGGTTCAAACACCATGGGTGCGGCGTTGGTGCCCAAGCTTGTTGAAGCGTGGCTGAAATCAAGCGGATGGCGCGGCGTGCAAAAACGTAGCGTGGCGTTCGATGAGCAAACCATCCTCGCGACCCATCCAGATGGTCGGCGGATTCAGGTGGAACTTCAGGCGCACGGTACCAGCACCGGGGTGGCAGATTTGATCGCCAATAAGTGCGATATCGCGATGGCGTCACGTGCGGTAAAACCCGAAGAACGCGCGCAAAATAGCGCGCAGAACGGTATTGATCTCGTTGGGCGCGAACACGTCATTGCGCTGGATGGTGTCGCCGTTGTGGTTAATCCGAAAAACCCGCTCGCCCAGATTGACTTAGGCACGCTGCGCGCAATTTTCACCGGTAAAAAAACCGCTTGGAGCGCAGAAAATGTCATCGGTAACGCCACGATTCGCGTGCTTGCGCGGGATGCTCAATCGGGTACGTTCGATGCATTTAAAGCGCTGGTGTTGGAGGGCAGCGACATCGCGGGTGGCGCGCAGCGCTTCGAGTCGAACCGCGCGATTGCTGAGCAAGTTGCGCAAGATATCAACAGCATCGGCTTTCTTAGTTTGTCGGAACTGGGTGGCACCAAGGCCCTTGCGATTGATGCTGGCGGCATGCGCGCGGCATCGCCGTCGATGGCAAGCATTGCGGTTGAAGACTACCCGTTAACGCGCCGATTAAGTTTCTACACCCGCGCGCGCGGGCCGAACTTAGGCGAAGCATTTGTGCGCTATGCGCTCGGCAATGAAGCCCAAAAAATCGTTGGCGATTTGGGGTTTGTGAATTTGGCGGTGCGCGCGGTTGACGCGCCAAATCTTGCGAATGCGCCCTCGGACTACGGCCGCTTTATCCAGGGCGCAAAGCGCCTGAGCGTGAATTTTCGCTTCACCAATAGCATCGCAATTTTGGACAACAGAGCGAAAATGGATATCTATCGGCTCGCGGCATTCATGTCGCGCGCAGAAGGCCCAGGCATCTTAAAGCTGGCCGGATTTACCGATAACAGCCTGAGAAAAGCAGCGCTTGCGGACTCGATGTCGGAGGTGTGGGCGGAGTTTGTCGCCGATGGTTTGAACAAGTCCAAAGTTCGCGTGCACGAGCTGCGCGGATTTGGTGCGGCCATGCCGGTCGCCGACAACGCAAATGCGCGGGGGCGTGAACTCAATCGGCGGGTTGAGGTGTGGTGGGTGCCCTCGGTACCACGGCCTGCGGCAACACCGAACGCACTGAAACCCAAAGCACTGAAACCCGCTACGTTCGGAGTGCAGCCGGTGCATCCGACATCGAGTGCCGCGACACGATAGCGTTGGTATGGCCGGGTGCAAACTTATCTGCCGTGTCGCCTGATCGGCGAGACTTGTCTGCCGTGTCGCCTGATCGGCGAGACTTGTCTGCCGTGTCGCCTGATCGGCGAGACTTGTCTGCCGTGTC
>JANNYO010000566.1:0-8227 GCA_031410115.1 Rhodanobacteraceae bacterium
CGCGCTTGAAGGTCAAACCCGGCCCATGCCATGACCCTTGGCATAAGCCCAGCGAACAGCGCAATTTTCATATTTTTTTTCATTCCAAACTCATTTGTCGGTTCAAAACAGCACGCGATACTAGCCGGTGCCTATGTTGCGGGGCTTATGCCAAGGGTCATGGCATGGGCCGGGTTTGACCTTCAAGCGCGAACAATGTTAGCTTTCGCACGACTGGCGCACCAATATCTGCGCCTCGGCTGAATTTTAGCCGATGAAGTCTTTTTTTTCGACTTCAACCACGGAGCGTTGTTTGACTCATCTGCCGTGTCGCCTCGTCGGCGAGAATTTTTTTTCCGTGTCGCCTTCCGGCGAGACTTTTTTTCTGTGTCGCCTTCCGGCGAGACTTTTTTTCCGTGTCGCCTTCCGGCGAGACTTTTTTTCCGTGTCGCCTTCCGGCGAGACTCATCTTCCGTTTTGTTGACACGCCAACGCGTGGCCCTGCATTTGCAAATCCCAACCTTTACTTTTGCTCTCTACTTTCGCTGAGAGTTTCCCACGGTGCTTAAACCGTTTCCCTCTAAATGCTGATCTCGCATGACCCTAACCGAACTGAAGCTCAAACCCATACATGAACTAATGCAGCTGGCCGAAGAGCTGCAAATTGAAAATATCGGGCGCAGCCGAAAGCAGGATGTGGTGTTTCAAGTGCTCAAAGCACTGGCAAAACGGGACGACTCGATCGACGTCGAAGGCGTATTGGAAATGATGCCGGACGGCTTTGGCTTTCTGCGGGGTGCCGATGCGTCCTACCTCGCAGGGCCGGACGATGTGTATATCTCGCCGGCGCAAATCCGCCGCTTTAATTTGCGCACCGGTGACTATGTGCGCGGCAATGTGCGCGCCCCCAAAGAAGGCGAGCGCTATTTTTCGCTGCAAAAAGTCAGCGATATCAACGGCGATAATCCAGAAAGCAAGAAAAATCAGGTGCTGTTTGAGAACCTGACGCCGTATTTTCCGACCGAGCGTTTCACTTTGGAACGCGGAAATGGCTCGTCCGAAGACATCACTGGGCGCATTATTGATTTGATGGCGCCCATCGGCAAAGGCCAGCGCGGTTTGATCGTAAGCCCGCCAAAGGCCGGTAAAACCGTGATGCTGCAGAATATTGCGCAGGCGATTGCTGGCAATCACCCGGATGTGCACTTGATTGTGCTGCTGATCGATGAGCGCCCAGAGGAAGTCACCGATATGCAGCGCACGGTGCGCGGTGAAGTCATTTCATCGACCTTTGATGAGCCACCCGGACGCCACGTGCAGGTCGCTGAGATGGTGATCGAACGCGCGAAACGCTTGGTTGAGCATAAAAAAGACGTGGTGATCTTGCTCGATTCGATTACCCGTTTGGCGCGTGCCTACAACTCGGTTGTGCCCAGCTCCGGCAAGGTGCTCACCGGCGGTGTTGATGCCAACGCGTTGCAGCGCCCAAAGCGCTTTTTTGGTGCCGCGCGCAAAGCGGAGGAAGGCGGCAGCCTAACGATTTTGGCAACCGCACTGGTCGACACCGGTTCGATGATGGACGTCGTGATTTACGAAGAATTTAAAGGCACTGGCAACATGGAAGTGCACTTGGATCGCAAAATTACCGAAAAGCGCGTCTACCCGGCGATTAATATCAACCGTTCGGGCACGCGGCGGGAAGAGCTGTTGATTGACCCAGAAAAGCTGCAAAAAATTTGGATTTTGCGCAAATTGCTGCACCCGATGGACGAGTTAGCAGCAATTGAGTTTTTGTTGGAAAAAATGAAAACGACCAAGTCGAATGATGAGTTTTTTAATTTTATGAAGCGCTAATCGCGCGCGATTTTGATGTCGCCGCTCAATTAAACTGCGCCGTATGAGCGAATTTATTTTATTGCGCCTAGACGGCGAATTTCGGCCCAGCACGTGGCTGCGCTGCGATGCACGCCATGGCCCGGTAGGCTTTAGCCAAGCGGCGAATGAGCCGCTACCAACCGGTTTGAAAATTATCGCAATTTGCGCCAGCCCGGAGCTGGCGTTGCGTTTTGTCAACGTGCCAAAACAAGGGCGCGAGCGCTTTCGCCAAGCGATTGCCTTCGCACTAGAAGACGCGGTCGCAAGTGATGTGGATGACTTAAGTTTCGTGCTGCCGCTGAATTTGGACGAAGGCTTAAGCCCGGTTGTCGTGATGCAAAAAAGCCGCTTGAGTAGCGTTTTAGCCGGCTTGCGCGCCGGGGGAATTCAGCCCGATGCGCTGGTGCCACTACCCAGTTTGCTGGCGCCAGACACGGTTTGGGTGGAGCGCGCATTGACCAGTTTTCGCTTTGGTACTGACGCGGGTACACTGGAAAGCGAGTCTTTGAGTGCGCTTTTAAAACTCAAACAAAGCGGTGATGGCGCGCTACCTCTGCAATTGCTGCTCAATGATGGCATCAATTTTCCGAAATTACCGGCGCATTTTTCCGCCGAAGCGATTGCCGAGCCCAATCACTATTTGGCACAGCGATTGCTACATATGCCGCAACTGCTGAGCTTAACTGCGCCGATTAAAGCCGCCAGTGGCGTTGCGCGATTGTCGCCACGCTGGCGTTTGGCGGCGGGTTTGGCGGCGGCCGCAATGCTTGTGCAGGGCGCGCGCCTAGGTGCCGAGTTTTATGGTCTGCGGCAAACGTTGCACCAGCAAGATCAGGAAATCAGCCGTTTGTACGCCCAGATTTATCCAACTGGACCAGTGACGTTAGATCCACTCGCGATGCTGCAAAGTAAACTGAAATCTGAGCAGTCAGAAGTTGCCGCACGATCAAACGGCGGCGCCTTGGCGCTGTTTCGCCGCATTGCGCCGGTGCTTTACACGGAAACGCGTTTGGCCTTGATCAACGCGGACTATCGCAATGGCGAACTGGAGCTGAGCTTTCGTTCGCCAGATTTGGGCACCATCGACGCGCTACGCACACGCTTGGCGACGCTATCCGGCCTTGAAGTCACGCTGGGCAATAACAACATAGATCCGAACGGCCAAATGTTGACCGGGCGAATCAAAATCAAGGAACTTGGCTGATGCGCGACAGTACGAGCGCGCAAACCGAAGTCAGCGCGGATTTGCCTCTAGACTCGAGAAAAAATGGCGTATCCACCCGTTGGCAGCAGTTCTGGCAGCATCGAAATGCGTCGGAAAAACGCACGTTAAAACTGAGCACGGCTTTGCTCGTTTTTATGTTTGGCTATTTTTTGATTTATGAGCCAATGCGCAAGTCACACACGCGCATGTTGACGCAACGCACTGCGCAAGCGGTGGCGCTTAACGAAATTAATGCCCTGCTACTGGCGCGTGAAGCCCGCCCTGAGTTCAGCGCACAGCCTGATGATTTAAACGGTGCCAGCGGTAGTTCGCTGACGGCACTTGTCGATAAAGCGGTGCGCGACAAAAACATGCAGGGTGGTATGAGAAACATTGCGCCGCTGCCGCCAAATCGTGTGCGCGTAGAGCTGGGTGGGGTGAATTTTGACGTGCTGATGGCGATGCTTGAACAACTTGAGCGCGAGGATCAAATTAAAGTTGTAGAGATAACGATTGATACGCTCGGCACTTCGACGGTGAACGCCAAAGTGACGTTGAGCAAATGAAGAAAAAAATCGCGATTGCGGGCGTCATTATTTTTTTAGCGCTGCTGTTTGCGGCAATGACGTTGCCCGCACGTGTCGCCTGGCAACTGGCGCAATCAAAAATACCGGCAATGCAGTTGTCAGGTCTGCACGGCACGTTTTGGCGCGGGCAAAGCGACACGGTCATGATTGCAAACCAAGCGCTCGGGAAATTGAGCTGGGATATTCCGGCACTGAGCCTGCTGAGCTTGGCACCCAGAGCACGGGTTAAATTGGACGGCTCTAGCGCCAAGCTCGAAGGCTGGGTGCGCCAGGCGGGAACTGAGCTGGTGCTGTCGGGGTTTAGCGCTTCTGCGGACGCCATTTGGCTGGCGCCCGCACTTGGCATTCCGGCAGTGATTCCGACCGGCAGTTTGAGCGTCAACCTGTCTGAAGCCGCGTTCGACCGACGTGGTTTGCCGCTGCGTGCGCAGGGCAATTTGCAATGGTTGGGCGCCGGCGTAACCGGTTTGGCACAGGCCGATTTTGGCAGCTACGATATTGCCCTACATACCGATGCCAGCGGCGCGATAGTGGGTGTGGTGCAGCCAATCGGGCAAGGCGCGCTGGATATTTCCGGCGGCTTTAGTTTGCGGGGTGAAAACTTCGTTGCCGAAATCACCCTGCGGGAAATTGTTGCAAACCCGAACATAGAACGTGCGTTGGCGCTGATTGGCGAGCCGATTGCGGGCACCCCAGGCGCACGGCTGTTGAAAATTCGGGGCACGTTGCTGTTGCCGAAATAACTTTCCTGTTGACCTGTTTGCCACGGCAAACAAGCCTCGCGAAAACGACACGGCAAACTAGTCTCGCGAGAGCTTTCAGAGTTAAACCTCGCATCTTGAGCATGGCAATCACTCAAAGCCGTTGGCGAATATTCCTTCCACGCCTGGGCCTGCGAAGATCAGAATGCGCCCGAGTTCATCGCGATTGTCACCCGGGGCATTGTCGCTCAACAAGAAAGTCCAGGTGTTGCCAGTAACGCCAGCGGCAGTATTGCGCCAAGCGACACTGCCTGGGTTGCCGGCAATTTCCGGGCCGAAATTACGAAATTTAAATCGCGCGCCAAAACTCTGCCCGCTGTAGCGCACCGAGATAAATGCGCTGGTGCAATCCAGCAGCTCAAAGCGAATCAGGCCGAGTGGGAAGGCGTATTCGCCATCCGTGGGGCCGATTTTTTCGGCCTCGGCAGACCCTGCATCGTTCATGCGCGTGCACGTGCCGACCTGGGGTGAAACGGAGATCGTTACCGTCGCATCCAGCGGCGAATTTAGCGAACGCGCCGCTCCAGCACCGGCTATGCTGGCAACATTGGTCTGTTGCGCATCCAAAATGCCGTCTTCGTTGCCATCACCACCAAAAGGCGCGGCGGCTTCCGTAACGTCGGGTGGGCCGTCTGCGTCCAAATCGGCAACTTGGGTGATGTCATATACGCCATTACTTGTGCCGGCGTACAAAATTGGATCCACACCGCTGCGATCTAGTGCTAACGCGGTAGCACTGGTGGCGGGCAAGTTGACGCTGGTGGAATTCCAACTCACGCCCGAGTCGGCGGAAAAATAAACGCCACCGGGGCCCGAACCGTTGCCGCCGGTTGCGGCGTAAATTTTTGTCGGGTCAGTCGGATCAATCGTTAGTGCGCGCACGTCTTGCCCGGAAATACCGGTTGAAGACAGTGTCCAATTCGCACCGCCATTGATGGTTTTGTAAACCCGCCCCGGGCCAGTACCGCTGGTGGGGTTCGCCGCCGCATACAATATTTGTGGGTTGATCGGGTTGATTGCTAGTGCCAACACGTCGCGCGCAGAGCTTGCTGGATTGCCCGTTATTACACGCGGCAAACCGGTCGAAACATTCGTCCAACTCGCGCCACTGTCGATGGATTTAAAAACACCGCTTGGTACTGTTGGAACGGGCTGCGCGGGCACGGCGGTCGAGTCGTAGCCGAACGCTAGGTAGGTTCCTACGTACAATGTGGTCGGCGTCAGTGGGTCGATCACGATTGGGTTGGGAACCGGGTAGTTTGCGAAGTCGCTGCCGCCGACCGTGCAGGTGCCAGTTGGCAGGCTATCAATCGCAACAAAGTCGGCACCGGCATTGATTGACCTCCACAGCCTCGGTGTATCGATGGCTTGCGCCACTACACCAGCACCCGCCGCCGGGCAAACAACCCTGCCGGTGCCCGTGAAGTAGACTTTTTGCAACGCGCCGCTGCCGCCAACGCCAAGTCCGGAAGACTTATCCAGCGCAATCGAGCGCACTTTGCCGATGCGACTTAACGTGACTGGGGCAGGCGTAAAGATGGTTGGATGCGCCCAGTTCAAACCGCCATCAACACTTTTGGCAATGCCCGCCGAATAACTGGCTGTTAGCCTGCCAAACGGCGCGCGGTCGACACCGCCTGCATACATCGTCGTGCCAGCAACCGTGGCTGCGGTGTTTGGATCCATTACCACGGTGCGCACTTCGTCTAGATTTAAGCCCAAATTCGCGCGCGCCCAAGTAACGCCGCGATCTATGGAGCGAAACAAGGCGGGCGAGGCATAGAATCCGACATCGCCCCAGCCGGCCATCAACACACTGTTATTCGTTGGATGCACGGCTACCGCGCGAATGTTGCTCGCGGTAAGGCCGGAATTGCTGGCGCTAAAAACGCTGCCACCGGGCGTAGATTTGAAAAAGCTACCGGCAGCGCTCAAGGCATAGGTCACAACCGGCACCGCCCCAGGTTTGAACGCCACGGTTTGAATCGCGCTGGTGTCAGTGCCGTTGTCGACTAAGCCGGTGCCAAACGCGGTATAGCTATCGCCATTGTTGGTGGACAGCTGAATACCAACACGGCTGCCAACGTAGAGTTCGCTGGTGCCGTTGCGATACGTCGCCGTTAACCCACCGCCGTTAACGAATCCAAGAGGCAGAGAAAAATTTAGCCCGCCGTCGGTGCTGCGACGCGCCAAACCGTTGAGCAATGTTCCCGGTGCCAGGGTATTAAACGCAAACGTGCCTTCGGCACAATCACCACCTGCTACTGCATTGGTTGAGGCCACCGGGCTAAAAGAAACACCGCTATCGGTGCTGCGATAAATCAACGCCGAGGTGTCGTTATTGCACACGCTGACAAACACGCGACTCGGAACGATTGGATCAATCGCAACCCCTTGATAGCCGGTAATTGCGCCAACCGGCGCAGGAATCGATGTGGCGCTGAAATTCGCACCCCCATTGGTTGAACGAAAAATCCCAGCAACATAATCCACGACCATCACGTTGTTTGGATTGCTAGCGTCAATACTGATGCGCCCTAAACTTGCCGTCGCAGCCGCCGGCAAGCCCGTGCCAAACGCCGTCCAAGAAGCGCCGGCGTTGGTTGAGCGATACAATCGGCTGTAGGTCAGTGCCAAATACAAATTCGGGTTCGTTGGGCTAATCCAGACTTGATTGACATAATTTAACGCGCCACCGCTGCGCACCCAGCTTGCACCCGCATTGATCGACTTGAAAATGCCGCCCGCGCTTGCCACCAAAATTACATCCGGTGCGGCAGCGGTCACAGCAATATCCAAGCCTTGAATACCCTCCGGGCCGTTACTCGTCCAGGCGCCAACACCGGAGAACGCGAGCGGAGAAAGGGCTAAAGCGGTGGCAAATACGGTTATTCGTTTCATCGGATCAATCCTTTACGCTGCAAAAATTACAGTGTGCGAAAGATAGTCCGAATTTTCAACGTGTAACCAAACGCACCCTAGTTCTTAGGTGGGAATTGGGTTGGGCGCACAATCGAATTTAACAATCTAGCGGCGGTCGTTATGCTGGGTCGTTTTGCAAGGTCGTTTTGCTGAAGTGACACAAGAATCGAAGGTCATCGGCAGTCTGCTGTTCCTGAAGGCAGCACGCTTGGTGCTGTTGACGCGCTGCATGCGCTGAGCCGCGAGTTTGAATATCTTGCCGACGCCCGCTTGCTGATGCGAGTCGGCACCTACAAGCTTTTCTTTCTTAAAGATCGCCGCCGTCCAAACTCCTTTGGCTGCGCGCCCCAACAGTGCGGGCCAAAGCCAACCGCTAGGATTTAAGCGCCGGAGTCTCGCCGGAAGGCGACACGGCAAAAAAAGTCTCGCCGGAAGGCGACACGGCAAAAAGAGTCTCGCCGGAAGGCGACACGGCAAAAAGAGTCTCGCCGGAAGGCGACACGGCACAAAGAGTCTGACAAGAAAAACTTTTGCATGGAAGTGATTCAGCAAGTTTCGGAACTGCTACTCGGCGCTATCGGCGCTTTTTCGGACACGGCAAACAAGTCTCCGCTTGCGGACACGGCAAACAAGTCTCCGCTTGCAGACACGGCAAACAATTAAAAATCTGAATTCACCGTACGATTTTAGTGCGGCACGCTTGATAGACTGACATCCCGAAATCCGCCATCAGGTTATGCACATATGAAACGAGCCCAATACAGCCAACGTGGCCCAACGCCTAACGAATTTATCGACGCGGCCGCGTTCGAATTACCGCCGCTCGCAGCCGGCCAAGTATTGATTCAGGTACTGGCCGCACCGATCAATCCCTCAGACGTACTGACTTTAACCGGCAC
>JANNYO010000567.1:0-1595 GCA_031410115.1 Rhodanobacteraceae bacterium
CCTAGACTCGCGGAATAAGCGATCGCCAGAATCAGTGGCGTGCGTAAACGCCGGTCAGGATAATGCGCCAAAATCGCCATCGCTACCGGCAACATCATCAACGTCGTCGCGGTATTGCTGATCCACATGCTTAACAAGCCCGTGGCAAAGGCAAAGCCCCAAATCAGATGCGCGCCACTGCTCGCGCCACAAAGCCGCAACATGCCAAGCGCCAAGCGCCGATGCGCACCCGAACTTTCCAGCGCACCCGACAGCATAAAGCCACCGGCAAGCAATAAAATCAGCTCATTGCCATAAGATTGCGCGACTTCTACGGGTGTCAACACGCCCAAAATCGGCAGCAGCGCGAGCGGCAATAGCGCGGTAATCGCGGCATCAATGCATTCGGTCAACCACCAAATCGCGACCCACACGGTCAAGGCCGCGGTCAAGCGCACCGGATTGGATTGCGTGTGCATCGCGACGAAACACAAGGCCGCACAGATTGGGCCCAAAGCGGTAAATATCGCACGCGTGCGCGGCGAATTGGCTGCACCCTCGACGGGTTCAGGCGTGCTTGCTAACGCCAACACACCTGATTCTTGCCGCCCGTTTTCGCGCGTTTAAGCTCCGCCTGCACGCGCGCATGCAGCTCAGCGCGGCTGTCGACGCTGGGATCCCACAGCGCGGCGCCGATACTGATGGAGCTCTTAAAACTTCTTCCAGCAAAACTAAATTCCGCGTTGCCAGCCGCTGAGCGAATCGACTGCAAAATCGGCGCGCCAAAATCAAGTCCAACTTCCGTCAACAAAATACTGATCTCATCCGGGCCGACCCGCGCGGCTAAATCTTCCACCCTTAAACCCGCGCGAATCATGCGGGCAATTTGACGTATCGCTTCATCACCGGCAGCTTGCCCGTAATCGCGATTGATATCGCCCAAGTTGTCGATATCCACGCACGCCAGCACAAAGGTGCGCCCGTGGCGACGGCTGCGCGCGATTTCACGCTCAATGTCTTCTTCGAATGCACGCTGCGTCGGTAGTCCGGTCAGTAAATCCGCGCCGCCAACTTCAACAGAATTGGTGACCGACACGGAGGCCATGCCTGGCAACTGGGCGCCGGCACTTGCCGCCGAATCGTTCGCTGGCTCAGATTTTTCCGAGAACTGCATGACCGTACCGCCGACGGTAATAAAGTCGCCGTCCTTCAATCGCGCTTCAACGACGGAGCGATCATTCAAGTAGGTTTTATTCGTTGAATTCAAATCACGCAGCCAAAATCCGGTGGCGTCTTTCCATACGCGGCAATGCAGGCGCGACACTGCCCGGTTTAATAAACGCATATCGCAATCGGACGATCTGCCCACAATCAGCGGCGTTTCTTTCATATTGACCTGACGCCCAACGCCTTCGCCCTGGGTGATGACCAAATGCGCTGCCGCACGCGCTTCGGTGCGCAGCGCGGGCAATTTGCCGCGGTCAGTGGATAGGGTGTCGTAGCGTTCAAGCGTCATGTTCGGATTTAACGGCGAATACGCCGCGCGTGCAACGGACTTTTTGCGAAAACGCGCGGTCTACCCCAAACTTAGGCAACCTTTTGAGCGATTGCAAACG
>JANNYO010000568.1:0-8237 GCA_031410115.1 Rhodanobacteraceae bacterium
CCGCTGTCGCTGCAGGACGCCAGGTGCCCGTCGACGCGTTCCACACTTCGGCGTTGCGGGCGGGCGAACCGGACGTGCCAACACCGGTGCCCGCACGCGCGCTCATTCGAAGCCATCGGCAAACAGACTCAGCTTAAACGCCATGACTTTAAGCGATCCATCGGTGCCATCGTGATAGCTCACAATCGGTAAGCCGTTGGTGCCGATGGCAAGGCTAGATTGAAAGCCGACGGTATTGCTTTGGTCATCTTCTGCGACGCCATCCAGGCCGTTATCACAGCGGGCGCTTAGGCAAAAGACGGTGCGCAATGAGCCGCTGGTGGCATCATAGTGGCTAATGACGGGAAACCCGGTAGCCGGGAAAATGCCAATGCCGGTGTACTGGCCGCGATCATTGCCAACTAGCGAATCCACTACTTGAATCGCGACGGCGGCGCATGCGCTAGTTGTGCATTTCGCGACGCGCAAATTGCGTCGGGTTTGATCGTAATTGCTCAACACCGGCAGGCCATCAGCGGGTACGGCAATCGACGAATCCCGCCCGACTACACCATCATCATCGAGAGTAATCGCCACTTCGTCACCGCCACTGCAGGCAGCGTCATTGCATTTGACGACACGCAGCGCGGTTGCGGTAGTCGCATAGAAACTAATGATCGGAAAGCCATCGTTGCCAATGGCAATCGCACTGAATTCGCCCATGCGATCGGTAGTTGAGCCCACAAGCGTGGAAATCACCGTGCTACCCGTGCAGGTCGCATTGACGCACTTGGCGACTTTAAGCGTGCCTGCGGTCAAGTCCGCATAGCTAATCACCGGCAGGCCATCGGCGCCGATGGCGATGGCGGAATCGAAGCCGACTTGATTGACCGGGTCATCCACCAGCGTGATACTTTCGTTAGCACCCAAACAATCCGCATCATTGCATTTGAGCACTTTCAGCGCTTTATTGGTGTTATCAAAATAGCTGACTACGGGAAAGTTATCGGCAGGAATGGCAATGCCGGTGTATTCCCCGACAAAGCTTGTTCCGGTATCAAGTTGCGAGATCACGGTGGTGCTGCACAGCGCATCGCCGCAGCGCAACACCCGCAGATCGCGCGCAGTGGCATCGTAATAGCTGATCGCCGGGCGATTGTTGCGCACTGCCACCGAAGAATATTGGCCGACGGTATTGGCGGGATTATCCAATACATGCACTTCAAACTCAGGCACCGCGGCCTGCGCAATGCGGCTCATTAGGCCGATGCTGTTTAGAAAGAGCAGAAAACTAATTCGTAAATTAACGGTATCCATGGTGACCTCATATTTTTGCGTCGTGGCAACCCCAGTCATTCACATAGGGCGCGAATGACTGGGGTGCGATCACTACAGGTTTAGCGCGTTGGCTCTAGATCCACGTTGGGATTCGTGAAGATGCTGCGCTGCATAAAGGTCAGTGCGCCACCACTGGGGCGAATATCGTCCCAGGCAAATACTTCGCCGCTGCTGCCGTCGCGCCAGATCAAGCTGGCATGGCCGTAGTTTGCCGCACCCACACCGGCAAAATAGGCCGGGCCACGGCTTTCAATATCCATGCCGCGCATCATGATGTTAGCCTCCTCACGCAACGTGTCGCCCTTCATAAACCACACCAGCACATCGGAAGCCGCGGGGTTATGCCAAACGATATCTTCATAACCGTCGCCATCGAAATCACCGGTGGCAACGGCGCGATAGTTCATCGGGCTATTGAGCGTTTTTTTGGAAATCGCAGCCGCGCCCTGCATCAGCCAAATCGCTTTGCCACGATCATTGCCATCGGACCATAAGATATCCATCGCGCCATCGCCGTTGAAATCGCCCGTTCGGGCATGTTGGTACTCGGCACCGACATTCAGCATCATGTTGCGCTCGCAGCTATCGGTGACCAAAGCACACAGCGTGATTTGCCAATCGCGTTTGCTAACGCTATAGACCAAGGCGTCCATACGATAATCCAAATCAAAGCCGGCAAAATCTTCCAATTGATCGCGCGCATCAAAGGCAGCGCTGCCAACGGGTGTGGCGATGCCTGCCCTATCAACAATGCTGAATCGATCATTCTGGTCTTTAGTTAGAAAGCGATCTAAGCGATCATTGCCATAAGCAGCCACGTCCAACACGCTCTGGCCTGCAGGCAAGTTAACTGGTGACCAATTGCCAGCGATCGAAGATTCATAGCGCATGCCGGAAAAGTTGAAACGCAGCAAGCTAGTCATGGCGACATTGCTGAGTGCCGATGGTGGCCGAAACACAACCGTTGCACCCGCACCTTCACTAGGCCTGTAGTTGTCATCACCGAGATAGCGCGCAATGATTCGATACTTGCCGGAGTTTGCGAGCACGCCATCAGGTGCGCTCAAAATCGGCCGCTGCCAAAACCACTGGGTGTGCATGCGCGCGAAGTATAGAAATCGATGATGAATTTTTGATTGGCGGTGCCATTGAACTCGCCTCGCACGCGGCCATTGCTGCCTGCAAAATTCAGGCTTGGCCTATTTTGTAAGTTGTTAGCCCCCGTATCAATATCCAAAGCGTCCTGCGCAACAGGAAACGAGACAGAGTTCATACCGATAGGTATTTTCGCAACCCGAATAATGTTGCTGCGGATGGTATTGGCAACGCCAGCGGGCGAGTGACCTAGGGAGTTACCGTGAGCGCTACCTAAGAAAATTCCAAATTGTGAATTTGCAAAAGTATTGTCAACAACGCGATTGTTGCGAGCGTGACTTTCAATAGTCATCGCTGTGTGGATATTGTCTTTCTCGGCTAGACCCCAAATATCCTGCCCCACGATATTTTTGCTGAAGGTGTTGCCAAAGCTCGCCGATACGAGCGTGATTGGCACGGGAACAGCAATAGATACATCGGGTAGACCGGTTAGGCGTATCGCTTCAGCACTGGTGTTGACGATCACGTTATTGGTGATCATGGAATCGCGGATACCGCGCTGCATCAACTGCAGGTGCGACGCGAGTGCGGGCTCTAGTAGCGGCGTGATGTCCCCGATCAAAGTTAGAAACTCGACTTCACAGCCCGCGCAAATTGCTGTTCCTGATTTGTCCTTGATCGGGGCAGCAAATTGCGACAGCCCAAACCAGTTGCTATCAATCTTATGTTGTTTACCGCCGATCATCATGCCGAAACTTGAGGCCGGGCCGATCAGATTATTCCTGATCGCCGATCCTGTGCTCATCGCTAAGACAATGCCAGTATCCATGGCAACCGCGGTTTCACCATCTGCGCGTATGCCAATGTAGTTGGCATTGATCGAAACTTGGTTGGCAAGGGCAAGTATCTGGGATTTTTCGCCACCAAACAGGCTCAGACCAGAGATCCGACTGTTGTCCGCCCCGAAATACAACACTAAAGCGTGAAGCAAGTGCAGGCCATTGATTTCGATCAAAATGGGGCCACCGATCGCGCTACCGGGCTGGCTATAACCATTGATTATGGTGCGATACTGTATTACGGGAAGGTGAAGGATAGGGGTAACCGTCCAAGGTCCTGGCCCAAAGAGTTTTGGATCAATATTGAAATTGATCGTGCCGCCGTTATTTTTATTGACGTCAATAATCGCCTGACGCAGCGTGCCGGGGCCAAAGTCAAAGGGGTTGGTCACTACAGCTGTGATTTGCGCGTGCGCTGAGGAAGCCAAAAGCGCCAAGGCAAGCAGACTAATACGCATCAAAATATGTCTCATTGGGAAGTTCATAGGGTGCTCGAAAAGTTGGAGAGGACTAAAATTGAAGAGATTTTCAAGGCAAGAACGGGATCTGGGCCGTGTTTTGGCAACACGACCGTCTGCAAATAAGCGCGCTTTCCATTGGATTACGCCAATACCTGGGCAATGCCTTAGTACGGCACATCACAAAACTTTGGGTTGCGCGGTTGAGCGCATAGAGCTAGCTGATCCGTTAAAACTTGCCAGTGGCCTGCGATAGCGAACACAATGCCACTCGTGCCGATCACTTCAATTGAGGCTTTAATGCGCAGCCAATTAGCCCCATGAGTGCCAAGATCAACGAACTTGGTGTGGATCAAGCCGAGTTGACCCAGCTACTGTTGGCGTGGCGCGACGGTGAAGATACTGCGCGTGCGGAGCTGATTGAATTGGTTTATGCGCGCGTGCACCGCATTGCCGCGTCCGTGCTGCGAAATGCCCCTGGCGCGAGTTTGTCAGCAACCGAACTATCGAATGAATCCCTGTTGCGGCTGATGGCGGCTGTGCCGGACTTTGTCAACCGGCAGCATTTTTTTAATTTGATTGCCCAAGCCAGCCGCCAAATATTGGTCGACGCCGCACGCAAACGCGTGAGAGAAAAGCACGGCGGTAAGCTGGAGCAAATCCCACTCGATGAGATGCCACTCGAAGCATTGATCCATGATCAAAATCTTTTGAAAATCAATGCGGCGATTGCTGAATTGGAAAAACTTAGTCCCCGTCAAGCCAGTGTGGTGCAAATGGCTTACTTTGGTGGCTTTACCCAACAAGAAATTGCCGACAACTTGCAGCTTTCCTTAGGCAGCATTGAGCGTGATTTGCGATTTGCCCGCGCTTGGCTGAAGGAAGCGATCGATGTCTGAGCCTGGCCGAACAGGCGACACGGTAGATCAGCTACCAAGCCAGTCGCCCGATTGGTTTACGCTGTTCGAGCAATTTAGTAGCATGCCCGCAGACCAACATTTGCCCGCCATGGATGCGCTCAACTTAGCACCCGCAACGCGCGAGCGTTTGCTGCGGCTGCTTGCTGCGGATCGCAGTACCGACGTGACTGCCCGCGAAGCGGTTCAACACGTTGCCGCCAGCCTCACTGAACCGCAACCCGGCATTGGCATGCTGTTCGGAAACTACCGTGTTTTGGCGGAGCTTGGCAAAGGCGGCATGGGCACCGTTTTGCTGGCTGAGCGGGCAGATCATCAGTATCAACACCAGGTTGCAATCAAACTTTTGCGGGGCTTTCCTACCAAAGAAGGCATTCAGCGCCTTAAGTTAGAACGGCAAATATTGGCCGAGCTGGACCACCCAAACATCGCGCGCCTGATCGACGGTGGTGAGACCGAACAAGGTCAACCCTATCTGGTAATGGAATATGTGCCAGGCGATCCACTGGATGTTTACGCGCGCAAGCATCCAATGCGCCAAGAGCAGCGCTTGGCATTGTTTGAAAAGCTACTCGATGCGGTGGAGCATGCGCATCAGCGCCTAGTCATTCATCGCGACATCAAACCGAACAACATTATTGTGCGCGCAGATGGCGAAATCAAACTGTTGGATTTCGGCATCGCCAAGCTGCAGGATTTGGAATCCGCATCGGGAAGGCAAACCTCAACGCGGGTCTGGACACCAGGCTATGCCAGCCCAGAGCAGCAAAAGGGCGAGCTCATCACGGTTGCAAGCGACGTCTACAGCCTAGGCATCGTGCTGCGCGAATTGCTGGAACAAGGGCTTAGCCCTAAGCGTTTGGAGGCCGATCTTCGCAGCGTCATCAACAAGGCCTGTGAACCTGATCGCAACTTTCGCTATGCCAGTGTGGAGGCGCTGCGCGAGGATTTGCGCCGCTATCGAGCCGGGCTGCCGGTGCGGGCTGCGGCAGACACCGGCTGGTATCACTTGAAGAAGTTCCTGCGTCGCCACCGCTTCGCCAGTGCCGGGGTTGCGGCGTTGCTGGTAGTGTTAGCGACGTTTGTCTGGCGCCTCAATGCCGAGCGCGGGCGGGCGATTGCCGCAGAATTACAAACCCGCCAACAGGTCGAGCTTGCTCAAGCGAGCAATACTTTCTTAGTTTCCTTATTTCAATCGGCCAACCCAATCAATGGCCAAGCTGCACAGTTGTCGGCATTAGAGCTGTTGGATCGTGGACGTAGCAAAGTGCAGCTTAGCCTGCAAGATCAACCCGAATTACAAGCAGAAATGCTCGAGCAACTCACCTTGGCCTACATTGGCCTGGGTCAATACGCCACCGCCATAGAAACTGCGCAGGCTGGGCTTGCCCTGACACCACCGGGCACGCTGGCATACTTTCGCAGACAGCATGGTGTCATTAGCGCGCTTTCACGGGGCGCCGAGTATCAAAAATCGCTGCCATTAATCGATCAACAACTGGCGCAGATGCAGGCCGCAAAGATTGACGACGCATCGCTGATGGTGTCGATGTTGAACTCCAAAGTAATGGCCTTAAAGTGGCTAGATCGCGGTGATGAAGCGATTTTGGTCTTGGAGCAAATCACCGCGCTCTTGCCACAGTTAGGGCCCAAACAAAAAGAACAGCGCGCGTATGCGTTGGACAATTTAGCCAACACACTAGAAGCAGTGGGCCGTTTTGACGACGCGCTAGCAAGCGTCAAACAGGCCGAAGAGGCATTTATCGACTTGCGCGGTGCAGGCACGATTGAACCGCTGATGGTCGCGCGCTATCGGGGCGTGTTGGAGCTAACGCTTGGACTGCCAACTGCCACTACGACTTTGGAAAGTGTGCTAACTAAAATGCGATTAGCCGTAGGTGCAAGTGATCGTCGATTGACCAGCACTCAAACCTCACTGGCGCTGAGCTATTTACGCGATGGACGAATCAGCGATGCGGGCATCCAACTTCAAGAAGCGATGCAACGCTGCCGAGCTGCACCCGAGGTGCAAGGCAAAGCTGAGTACGCCAATTGCACCGGCACGCTCACGCGCTTTGGCGAATGGCAGATTGCCAGCGGCGAAAAGGCCACAGGATTAGTGGCGATCGAGCGCGCGCTGGCTTTAAATGAAGCTGATCCGAACATGGCAGCGCTTGGCGTCAATCGCAGCCGCTTAGCCTTCGCCATCGCACTGTGCGCCAATCAACGGGTTGCGCGTGCGCAAAGCGTGTGGCAAGCCTTGCAAGCACCGTTCTTCGACAACGCGCGTATCGCGAGTCAAGAAAAAGAAAGAGCGCGGGCGGCGTTTGCGGGCTGTGACGCTGAGATCGCTTCACTAAAACTCGCAGCCCAGTGATTGGATTCCTGCGTCTTTTTTTTGTCGTTTTTCTCACCACGCCAAAGCCACCCCAAATGCCGCAAGCGCGCTGTCATTGCTAAGTAAGACTGCATTTTCTGACATCGCTTGCGCCACCAACATGCGGTCAAACGGGTCACGATGCTCGAGTTTGAAATCACCCGCCAAGATGGCGTGCCGACCGCCAAATGCTTGAACCCACAGCCTGCAAGCAGCGCATCAAATTCAGCCAACAATCGATCCACGCCCGAAAGCTTGCCGATGCGAGCCTTGGTGGCAATTTCCCACGCGCAAACGGCACTAACCCAGATCTCGTTTTCGCTGTGCTCAATGCTCGTGCGCGCGAACGCAGACAGCCGTAGATCATCGGCAAACCACCACAGCAGCGGATGCGTATCCAACAGCACTTTCATATACGAGTTGTTAGGTACAGGCGCAATGTGGCGCCACAGCCACCCCGGCCAAAACGATCCGCACAAAACAAGCGTTTGCCTACTGCCACCCGCTGTGCTGCGCGCGCTTTGGCGTAGGAAAAACCGTGCGAAACGAAGTGCTCACTGCGCTGGCAGTTATGGCACACGAAACGATCTGGATGCGCTTGAAGATTGAGTGTGAGCGATTGCAAGTCATTAAGGGAGGAAAAGAACGGTGTGATAGCGACGACAGCCAAAAAGGCATGTAGGGTAACCAATCAGTTCCTGCCAAATTGCCATCGCTCACCATGCCGCTGCGTTCGATTCCAAATATGAAAAAAAGCGCTGTTTGTTCGATTGGAGTGAGGGAAACAACACTGCCAAGGCAGCACTTGCCCGCGCGACGCTTGCCGGGCTCCTTGCTAGGCTTTGGGCGCCGCCATAAAACGCTTCTAGCTGACCCAAATCCACCTTTGCGATATCGCCGCCGATACTGCCCTCGCTAAAGCTCAGCGCCATCCACGGTTCGAACTTGCTGATCACCCGCGGTTTCACTTCCGGATGGGTGTGCAGGTAAAAATTGAGTCCGTCCGCCCAAGCGATCATCAGCGCTTGCAGCCAGGGCTCGGCATTGGCGTATTCGAGCTTGAGCTGCTCGGGGTCGATGAAAAGCTTCATGCGCAGATCGCGCTAGATCGCCGTTTCGCCTTCTGCTTGTGCCAGCCGACCCTGGGCGTTCATGAAGTTGGTCTCGATGCGGTTGAAGTCGTCTTCTGCCTGCGCGTACATTAGGCCGAAAACGACATCGGCGTCAGTCTTGG
>JANNYO010000569.1:0-8292 GCA_031410115.1 Rhodanobacteraceae bacterium
CAATCAAACATCATGGCAACGACGGCAATACAGTTCCACCTAACGTAGAACTTAAGCTTTTGAATTCTGAGTCAAGAACATCAAGTTCGACCCACTTGGCATCAAAAAAAGCGAGCGCGGATGCATAGTCTAAATAGCGAAAATCTTGCTTGCCATTGATCACCGGGTAACGCGCTTTAATTTGCGCCAGCGATACATCGCGATACACCACCACGTTGATTTCATCGACGATTTTCGGATCATCACTGCCGTGGCTTTGCCACTGAAACCACTGCATGCCGATGGTTTCAAATGCCATCGCTTGCGGGCCAAATTCCGCATACGCCAACACGATTGCATCGGTGCGCGGCATACGCAGTTGGCCGCAGCCGAACAGCAAAGCGGCGCACAACAGCAGCAGTTTGCGGGTGAGCGCGGATAAATTGATCCGCGTCGTTTGGCCAAGCGGGAGCATGGGTTTTGCGCCTTCGGAATCGTGCGCCGAGGATAACTCAGTGGCACGTTCGATGAGCCATTCAGCATTTGCGACACAAACCACAACCTAGCCCCTTTGGCATGATGCTTTTTCGCTACTAGATAGCCAAAATCGGCGGCTCGAAACTAAGGCTAACCCCGCCCATGCAAAACCATCGCAGTGCCAAACGCCATTTTTCAATTTTGATCGCACTGATCAGTGTTGGCTGTGGTGAAATTCCCAGTGCCACTCGACCGGCGCCTACCGAGGCGGTCGCGACAATTTCCCTTGCTGCACCGGTTGCTAAACGCATTGACTATGCGGTGCCCTCGCCCTTTGGCACCCGTTCGGATCCTTACTATTGGCTGCGTGATGACAGCCGGAAAAATCCAGACATGTTGAGCTACCTAGCCGCTGAAAACGCCTATAGCCAAAACTATTTCAAACCCATGCAGGGCCAGATCGACACCCTGGTGGCCGAGCTAAAATCACGCATCAAAGAAGACGATGCCTCCATCCCAGTATTCGAACACGGATATTGGTATTACTCACGCTATGTAGTGGGCCAGCAATATCCCATCTATGCCCGCCGACTCGGCGCGATGACGGCGCCTGAGGAAGTTTTGCTTGACGGCAACGCCATGGACGCCGCTGCGCACACCGGCTATTTCAGCATCGGCGCGTCCGAGGCGAGCCCGAATGGCAAGCTGTTGGCGTACGCAGTTGACACCATCGGTCGACGCCAATACACCATCAAAATCAAAGACTTAAGCACGGGTGTAGACTTGTCGGGTAACGCTGTCAACGTGACCTCGAACATTGCTTGGGCGAACGACAATCAAACAATTTTTTATACCGACGACAATGATGAAACCTTGCTGCCCGAGCGTTTGTATCGCAGTGATTTTCGTAACCCTGACGCCGCTGCAGAATTGGTGTACCAAGAGCTAGACAACACCTTTTATCTGGGCGTCGGGCGCAGTAAGAGTGAAAAATACATCGAGATTTCCAGCAGCTCCACGCTCAGCACCGAAACCCGTTTGCTGCTGGCAGACCAGCCCAAAGGCACGCCAAAAATTGTTTTGCCGCGTGCACGCGGGCACGAGTATTCACTGGAGCACATGGGGGATGCGTTTTACATTCGTTCTAACCGCGATGGCGCGGCGAATTTCGCGATCTATCGTGCTGTCGAAACAATACCAACGGACGTGCGCACGTGGGTGCCCGTTTTGCCGCATCGCCCCGATGCGCTGATCGAAGATTTTGCGCTTTATGCCGACACAATCGTCGTCAACGAGCGCTCCGGTGGCTTGAGTAAAATTCGCCTCGTAAATGCAAAATTAGATGCGCCGTTGGCACTGGCAAAATCAACGTTGCTTAAAGCCGACGACAAAAGCTACGTGATGAGTTTGCTCACAACTCCCGATATCACCAGCACCAAGCTGCGCTATGACTATGATTCACTGGGCGCGCCGGCTGTGGTGTATGAGTATGATTTAGCCAGCGGAGCGCGCACCTTGCTCAAGCAAGATCCCATTCTTGGCGCGTTCAACAAAGATGATTACGCCACCGAATATGCGCACGCCACCGCCCGCGATGGCACACTGATTCCGGTCAGTATCGTGTACAAAAAAACCACGCCACGCGATGGCACTGCGCCTTTGTACCAATACGCCTATGGCTCGTATGGCAGCTCAAGCGAGCCCTACTTCAGCGCGAATCGCCTGAGCCTTTTAAACAGAGGCTTTGTTTATGCCTTGGCGCATATTCGCGGCGGCCAAGAAATGGGGCGCCAGTGGTATGAAGATGGCAAGCTGTTGAAAAAGAAAAACACCTTCACTGATTTTATCGACGTGACCGATTTTCTGGTGCAAAACAAATACGGCGCGCGCAATAAAATTGTCGCGGCTGGCGGCAGTGCCGGGGGTTTACTGATGGGTGCGATACTCAACATGGCGCCGGAAAAATACCGTGCGGTTGCGGCACACGTTCCGTTTGTCGATGTCGTCACCACCATGCTGGACGAGTCGATTCCGCTCACCACCGGCGAGTTCGACGAGTGGGGCAATCCGAAAGAAAAGGCGTCTTACGACTACATGTTGAGCTATTCGCCCTACGATCAGGTGCGCGCACAGAATTACCCGATGATGTTTGTCACTACCGGCCTGCATGATTCGCAAGTGCAATACTACGAACCGGCGAAGTGGGTGGCAAAACTGCGCTATCTGAAAACCGATAGCAACCCGCTGGTGTTCAAAATCAATATGGAGGCCGGCCACGGCGGTCGCTCTGGACGCTTTGATCGATTGACACAAGTGGCACAGGAATACATGTTTTTTATCGATGCGGTGAAATGAAAGTAACTCGACAAACCATCTATACGACAGTTGTTTGCCTGGGCCTAACAGCGCTGCTAAGCGCCTGCAAAAAACCCGCCGAAACCACTGCAGAGCAAAGCAAGCCAGCGTTGAAGGTGACGCTCACCCACGCGCAACGTTCGACGATCAATGACGACATCAGCGCCACCGGCAGTATCGCGGCGCGCGCTGAGGTTTTATTAGGTGTCGAACTATCCGGCATGCGGGTGGAGCAGGTGTTGGTCGATGTCGGGCAAGCAGTACGAGCCGGGCAAAGCCTGCTTAAGCTGGATGATCGTATGCTGCGCATGAGCTTGGTTCAGGTGCAGGCACAGCGCAAGCAAGCGCAGGCCAGCTTGACCGTAGCGCAGGCTGATGCCAAGCGCGGCGCGCAATTGCGCGCACGCGGCTTAACCAGCCAACGCGATACCGACCAAGTTACCGCCGCACTACTCAATGCCCAGGCTGGCCTAGAAGTAAGCAATGCCGCCGTGCAGGCGGCACAGCTGCAACTCAGTTTTGCCACCTTAAGCGCACCCAGCGACGGCATTATCAGCGCGCGCAATGTGCAGCCGGGCAGCGTGGTTACGCCGGGTGCGGACTTATTTCGTCTGATTAAAAACAGCGCATTGGAATGGCGCGCGGAGCTTGGGCCTGCCGACTTTTTGCGCGTCAAGATTGGCGATTTAGTGCAGATTGATGCGGGTGGGATCCCAGTGCAAGGCAAAGTGCGCGCGATGGATGCTGGCCTTGATATGAAAACCCGCACCGGCTTTATCTATGCCGATTTGCCGATCGAAATCAGTCTACACGCGGGCATGTTTGCGGGCGGCAAAATTCAGTTCGGTAGCCGCGAGACGCTGTTGCTTTCGGCAAGCAGTATCGTGCAGCGCGACGGCTACAGCTATGTTTTCACCGAACAGGGCGGCGTTGTGACGCAAAAACAGATTCAGGTCGGCAACGCCGTTGGGCAAAATATCGAAGTGCAATCTGGGCTCAGCCCAGACACCGCAGTCATCGCTGAAGGCGCTGGCTTTTTAACTGATGGTGATCGCGTGCAGGTATTTGCGCGGGCAGCGCAAACGACTGCAAGCCCAGCCGGAGCGTCGGCAAAATGAGTGAGCATCGCGGCGGCGCATTCAACTTATCCGCATGGGCGATTGCGCGCCCAATGCCGGCGATATTGCTGTTTATGATTTTGTGTGGTGCCGGCCTGTTTGGCTACAGCAAACTGGCAATTAGTAAGTTTCCTGATATTTCCATGCCGCTGGTTAGCGTTAGTATCAGCCAACCCGGCGCAACACCGGCACAGCTAGAAACCGAAGTCACCCGCAAAGTTGAAGACGCGCTGGCGAGCCTGACGAAAATCAAAACGATTGCGTCCACGGTTACCGACGGCAATTCCACCACCTTGGTTGAGTTCCAGCTGGATCGCGACTTAAATGAGGCGATTGATGATGTGCGCGACGCGGTCACACGCGTCAGGCTAGATTTACCACGCGACATTGAAGAACCGTTAGTTGCCAAACAAGAATTTGTCGGCGGCACACTGATATCGTTCGCGGTTGAGTCTCGCCGATCAGGCGACACGGCAGATGAGTCTCGCCGATCAGGCGACACGGCAGATGAGTCGTCATCAAATCGCTCGGCCGGCATGAGCGCCACCGAGCTCAGCTGGTTTGTCGACAACACCATTAAAAAAGCCCTGTTTGGCATCAAAGGCGTGGCGGCGGTGACCCGCCAGGGCGGGGTCGAGCGCGAGGTGCGGGTAGATTTACACCCTGGCGCACTGGCAAGTTATGGCGTATCTGCGGCGATGATTTCCGCCCAGCTCGCACAAAGTCAGCTCGAACGCCCCGGTGGGCGCACGCAACATTCAGGCGCGGAACAAACCGTGCGCGCGATTGGCGTGGTCAGCTCTATCGCACAATTAGAAGCCTTTCAAATCAGCACGCCAGACGGTCGCAAACTGCGCCTTGGGGATATTGCCAGCGTGTCCGATGGCATCGCTGATCCGCGCGCAATCGCGCTGTTTGATGGCAAGCCGGTGGTCAGTTTTGGCGTGGTGCGTACGCGCGGCGCGTCGGAAGTCAAGCTCGGACGGGCGCTGCGGGCAAAAGTCGCTGAACTTCAAGCGCGCTACCCGCGTTTGAAGTTCAGTGAAGTCGCCAGCACCGTCGAGGAAGCGGAGGACAGTTTTAAAAGCTCCATGACCATGCTTTGGGAAGGCGCAATTTTGGCAGTCATTGTGGTGTTTATCTTCCTGCGCGATTGGCGCGCCACCTGGATTTCCGCAATCGCATTGCCGCTATCGATCATTCCAACCTTCGGCGTGATGCAGCTGATGGGTTTTAGCCTCAACATCATCACCTTGTTAGCGCTTGCGGTAGTTGTTGGCATTTTGGTCGACGATGCGATCGTTGAGATTGAAAATATTGTGCGGCATTTGAAAATGGGCAAAACGCCGATGCAAGCCGCGCGTGATGCAGCGGACGAAATCGGCGTTGCGGTAATTGCCACGTCGGTGACGCTTGGTGCGGTGTTTGTGCCGGTGGCTTTTATGCCTGGAATTCCCGGCAAATTTTTCCGCGAATTCGGCTGGACAGCGGCGATTGCGGTGCTTTTTTCGCTGTTGGTGGCGCGCCTGCTGACGCCAATGATGGCAGCTTATCAGCTCAAGGCAATGCCCAATCATGTGCACGAAAAACCATCACAACTGATGCAACGCTATCTGGCCTCGGTGCGCTGGGCTTTAAACAATCGGGCCGCAACTTTGACCGGTGCGCTGGTGTTTTTTATGGGCTCAATCGCCATCGTGCCCTACATCCCAGCCACTTTTTTACCGCCATCCGACTTGGCGCAAACCAATCTGACGATCGAGTTACCACCCGGATCGACCTTGGCACAAACCTTCGCACGCGCCGAGGAAATCCGGCGCAAACTCAAAGTTATTCCGGAGCTGAAAAACGTCTACAGCACCATCGGCGGCGCGCTGGATTTGGGCGACCCAGGCAAAGCCGAAGCCGCAGAAGTGCGCAAAGCCGTGCTGATTTTGAAATGGGGCTCAGGACAAGCGCGCAAGCGCGATCAAAAGCAGTTGGAACGCGAGACCCGGCGCTTACTAGATGACACCACCGGGGTACGTTTGAGCTTTTTAAGCAGCGAGCCGGGCGAGCTCATGCAAGTGGTTCTGGCCGGCGACGATGCGCGGTTGTTAACTGCGTCGGCGCTGAATTTGGAGCGCGAAATGCGCACGCTCAAAGGCTTGGGCTCGGTCAGTTCAAGTGCGTCATTGAAACGTCCAGAAATTATCGTCACGCCCGATTCCGCGCGTGCAGCTGAGCTTGGTGTCAGCACCACCGACATCAGCGACGCCGCACGCGTCGCAACCGTTGGTGACTATCGCCAACGCCTTGCCAAGTTCAACCTGCCCGATCGTCAAATCCCGATTCGGGTACGTATGGACGCCCGCGATTTGAGCGATTTGGCCGCGCTTTCAATGCTGCGCGTGCCGGGGAAATACGGCCCGGTGCCGCTCAGCAGCGTCGCCAACATTGCCACTAGCAGTGGCGCGCAGCAGATGACGCGCTTTAATCGCGAGCGCAACATCACCCTCAATATCGAATTGAACGGCAGGCCGCTCGGGGAGGTAATGGATGAAATCAAGGCCTTAGCTGCGGCGAAATCGCTGCCGCCGGGCATTCGCTTAATTGAAACCGGCGACACAGAAGTGTTCGTCGAGTTATTCACCGGTTTTTTGCTGGCGATGGGCACCGGTATTTTTTGCGTCTACGGCGTATTGCTGTTGCTTTACAACAACGCGTTTCATCCGATCACGATTTTGATCGCGGTGCCGCTATCAGCAGGCGGCGCTTTTGGTGCGCTGCTGGCAACGCATAATTATTTGTCACTGCCCGCGCTGATTGGCCTGCTGATGCTGATTGGCATCGCCACGAAGAACTCGATTTTATTGGTCGATTACGCCGAAATGGCGGAACACGAACAGGGCATGACGCGCCTGGACGCAGTGATCGACGCCTGCGCCAAGCGCGTGCAGCCGGTACTGATGACCTCCATCGCGATGATCGCCGGCATGACGCCGATTGCGTTGGGCTTCGGCGCGGACGCCAGCTTTCGCGCGCCGATGGCGGTGGCGGTAATCGGCGGATTAATTACCTCGACATTGCTAAGTTTAGTGGTGATTCCTGCGGCCTATACCGTGATTGACGATATCTCGCGCTGGTTTAAAAGCGGGGCGAGTCCGCGCACTATTTGATCGACAGACTTAAGCCAATAGCGGGCATTTTTTAGTCAATCTAAAGCAATTTGCGTTGCTTTAGCCTGAAAACCTCGTCGTTATCGAAAAGCTGACGCGCAACCTAACACCCGTTTAGACGTCCACACGCTCTTTTGCGTGACGTGTATTATTCGCGCCCTTACAAACCCATCTAACAGCAAGGACTAAAATCCGATGAGCGCTTATCTGTTCACCTCAGAATCCGTATCCGAAGGCCACCCAGACAAACTGTGCGATCAGGTTTCTGATGCGGTATTGGACGCGATCTTGGCGCAAGACAAGGGCGCGCGCGTCGCCTGTGAAACCTTGGCAAAAACCGGTGCGGTGATCGTTGCGGGAGAAATCACCACCTCGGCTTGGATCGACATTGAAGCGATTGCACGCAAAGTGGTTAATGAGATCGGCTACAACAACTCCGAAGTCGGCTTTGACGGCAATACCTGCGCAATCATCAATATGATTGGTAAGCAAAGCCCAGACATCAACCAAGGTGTCGATCGCAAAAAGCCAGAAGAACAGGGCGCTGGCGATCAAGGCCTGATGTTTGGTTATGCCTGCAATGAAGCGCCGGAATTCATGCCCGCGCCGCTGTACTACAGCCACCGCTTAGTCGAGCAACAGGCAAAAGTGCGCAAAGCGAAAAAATCCGCCCTGCCCTGGCTGCGTCCAGATGCAAAAAGCCAAGTGACGCTGCGCTATGAAAACGGCAAAGTAGCAGGCATTGATGCGGTGGTGCTTTCCACCCAACACGATCCGTCAGTCAAGCTGAAAGATTTACGTGAGGGCGTGATGGAGCTCATCATCAAGCCAATCTTGCCGACCAAATTGATCGACAAGAAAACCAAATTTCACATCAACCCGACCGGCAATTTCGTGATCGGCGGCCCGGTTGGTGATTGCGGCTTGACTGGCCGAAAAATTATCGTTGACAGCTACGGCGGCATGGCGCGCCACGGCGGCGGCGCATTCTCCGGAAAGGACCCGTCCAAGGTCGACCGGTCCGCAGCCTATGCGGCACGATATGTCGCAAAAAACCTGGTCGCAGCCGGGCTCGCAAGCCGCTGCGAAATCCAGGTTTCCTCCGCGATTGGCGTGGCGGAACCGACCTCCATCTCAGTGCAGTCATTCGGGACCGGTCGCGTCAGCGACGAACGCCTCGAAAAGCTGGTTCGCGCACATTTTGA
>JANNYO010000570.1:0-13148 GCA_031410115.1 Rhodanobacteraceae bacterium
GTCGATTTCGCCACCCCTGTTGGGCCGCCGTGGATGGTCACGATCAGCGGCGGAAGCTCGCCCGCCGGGCCCTGCCGCTTGGCGTTCATTGGTGGATAAAACCATGCGTGCGCTTTGCGTGGGGCTTGATCAGCCGCCGCAATAGTCGGAAATTCAATAGCGAGTGCCGGCGATAAATCGCCCGCCGCCAGCGTGTTTTTCGTGGGTTGATGCAGTAAGCGCCAGCTGCCGGTAGCGAGGGTGATTTCAATCAACACGCCGGTGTCATCGCTTGCTTGTGCGAGGGCTACCGCATGCAAATCATCGACGAGCTGCAGTTCCTGGAACGCCACGAACGGCAGATCAAATGCGTGATAGCTGCCGGTTTTTAAATCGATCAAGCCGAGCGCGTCAACGGCGTTTTTGCTGCTGCGCACCACCGCTTGACCGCTGTTAGTTAGCACATAGCTGCTAACCCCAAGATTCCACATGGGCCCGGCGAACTCAGCTGCCATTGGGCTGACCGCGTGCGCCGCGCCGTCTTGCCAGCGCTGCAAATTCCACCAGTCGGCGGCATCAACAGCGGCGTTTTTTGCAGCTAAATCAGCAACAAAATAGAGCTGACCGTCGGCCGAAAATGCGGGTTCCAGCGGCGCTGAATGTTGTGTGTCCAGCAAGGTTTTGACGGCAGTTATGCCGGTTTTGGTCAAGGTAGCCTGCTTTAGCCGCGTGCGTTCCCAGGGCATGCGCGGATGATCCCATTCGACCCAGGCTAGCTGCCCGTTCGGGCCAATGCGTGGATAGGCGACAAAATCTGCGCCGGTTACTAATACTTCCGCATCAGGCGTAGTCGCGCCCAGATCATTGGGCAACGGTAGCGCGATGATTTCGTTACGTTCCTCAGCATTATTTGCAGCTTTGGTTGCCTCGCGGTGATCTTCGCGCACCCAAACCATGCGCTTACGATCTAGGTCTAAAACCGCGTCGGCAAATTGAAATCCCCCATTCGTAATTGCTCTTGGCGCCGCGGCAGTCGCACCTTTGTTTTCCGCGAAACTCTGCCAATATAGCCGTTGGTCGGAAAAATTGGCGAACACCACACCGTGATCGGTCACCAGATAGGCATTGCCGCCATATTCGTGCACCCGCGTGCGCACATTAAAACCAACTGGCGTCAATGTTTCGATATCACCGGCGGAATTGCTGCGCATCAAAACTTGCCGCCCACCCTCAGTGGGCCTGCTTTCGCGCCAAAAGATGGATCCGGCACGGGTGCGCAAATCGCTCATGCTGACCGATGCTTGCGCTAGGCTGGCGGCAGTGATGGGACTTGCCCAACTGCCAAAGGGGGCGCTGGTTTTGGCCATAGATCGTGGAGCCTTTGTGCTTGATGGAGCGCCCGTAGGTGCGGTGGCTAGTGGCGCACAAGCGCCAAATAGCAAAACGATCAGGAAACGTTTCATGTGCATGCGCTATTCGAACCCAGAGTAAAACAACTTGGTGTGTTCGGGTCAAACCAAAGCTCATTACGTAAATAAGCGGTGTTGAAAGTAAATAATACGTCTGCACTGGCACCGTTTGGGTCCAGAACGCAAGCAATTAGCAATGCCAAAATTTTGGTTGTTTTATGCATGGCAATTCCCAGCTTGGGCGGCGTTGCGCCATAGTTTAAATGTTGCAGCTAACCTTGTCTGTCGTGTCGCCTGCACGGGGAAACTACTTAACCCCCAATAGCGCCACATGACCTGCCGTGCGATACGGGTTCACCCCGCCCGGATGGGTGTTTAATAGATGAATCTGTTTGCATGCCGTTTCAATTTGGCGATAGTTGTTAAACACTGAATAAGAATAAGCCAAACCATCGCCCTCGGAAATGCTGTAGCCACGCCCTTTGGTTTTGATGAAATCCAGTGTGCGCCAAAGGCCAAGCGCGTTCGCTGACTGCTTCAGTGCCCGCGCAAACCATGATCCTTGGCCGAAATTATTCGAGTCCGAGATAAACACGCCGATTTTGGCGACGCGCAACATTTCAGCTACCGCACGCTCGGGCTTTGGAATATGGTGCAGCACGCCGAATTCGGATACCAAGTCAAACTGGCCGCTGGCAAATTGCAGCTGGGTCGCATCACCCTCGACGAGCTCGGCCTCGCTCAAGCCCAGCGTGTAGCCCACTTCGCGCAACTCTTTTACCGGCTCCACCCCCATGACTTGAATATCTGGGCGATGCTGCTTGATATAGCGAATCGCCCGTCCAGTGCCGCAGCCGATATCTAAGATTGATCGCACGCCAAAATAGTCTAGCGATGACATTAAAAACCCAAGCGCAAATACATGCTCCCCGCCCGCGTGCACGTGCGCTTCCTCGTAGTTCGCTGCGGTTTGCGCGTAATACTGGCGCTGAATTTCGACTTCACTGGCTGACTTCATCGGGGTGCTCGCATCGCAACATTGTCTAGATTGTTGCGCACTTTTTAACGGTAGGTGGGAAAAACACGTCGCCGTGCGAACCCGCTACCATCAAGGATTGTTTTTCAGAAACCCACGTATGCAGTTTGGTATCGACAAACGATCTACGCAGTCCGCTCCTGGCCCCGCGTTTGCCTGACGCCGATTCGGGCGCTACGCGCAAGCTGCGCATCGCCATTGCGGTGCACGGGCGCTTTCATGCGTTTGATTTGGCGCGCGCGCTGACGGAACTTGGCCATCACGTGGTGGTGTTTACCAATGTTCCCGCAATTTTTGCACGCGCTTTTGGTATTCGCGCAGAAAACATGCAGGTCGACTGGCTGCATGGCGTGGCTGCGCGCGTGCTCAATAAGCTCGGCTTGGGGCGGCGATTCGAGGCGTATTTGCACCGACTGTTTGCGGTGCGCGTGCAGCGTGCGCTGGTGCGCTGGAGTCAGCGCCAGGGTGATTTTGATATCGTGCATATTTTTAGCGGGGTTGCAGAGGAATCGCTGCGCGATCACCGCATCAAGGGATTGAAGTCACTGTTACGCGGCTCGGCGCATATCGTTACGCAGGCTAAGTTACTTGCCGAAGAGCAGCAGCGCATTGCCTGCGCAATTGAGCTGCCAAGCGCTTGGATGCAAGCACGCGAGTGCCGCGAATATGCGCTGGCAGACAAAATAGTGGTGATGTCCAGCTTTGCCAAGCGCAGCTTTATCGAGCGTGATTTTGCCGCACAGGGGATCGTCATTTGCCCAGGCGCCGCAGAAATCGGTGATTTTTTTGCCGACGTGCCTACCCGCGAACGCCGCCGTGCGCGCGTGCAAAGTGGCGCCAAACTCACGGTTCTATTGGTCGGCACTGTATCAGCACAAAAAGGCGTGGTGGATTTAGTGCAAGTCGCGGAAGCCCTGGCAGATCGCATCCGCTTTCGTTTTGTCGGCTCCATTGCCGCGGACGCCGGCCCGCTGATGGCGCGCGTGCACGCCGTAGTTGAGGTGCATCCACGCGTGCCTCAGCAACAGCTTGCCCGCTGGTATGCCGATGCCGACGTCATGTTTCACCCAACCATTCAAGACGGTTTTGCCGTGGTGCTAGCGCAAGCGTTGATGTCGGGCGTGCCGGTGTTGTGCTCAGAAAACTGCGCCGCTTCCGACATCATCACCGACGGCAAAACTGGCTTCGTCGTACCCGCGCGCGACGCTGCGGCGATGATTGAACGTTTGACACGCCTGGATGCAGATCGCGCCCTGCTGCTGAGGATGTTCGACGCGCTACAAGCCACCCACTATGATTTTAGCTGGACCGCCGCAGCGCGTATTTTTGTGGGTGCGCATCTCGCGGCGTGATGCTATGCCGTTGATCTAACGACACGCACCAGTCCGCACTAAATTGAGTTGGCCCATCAAGTTTTGGAAGGGTTTAACCGCGACGCTTTGGGCAAAACGGTACTGAACCGTCAGATGATCGCAACTCGTGAAGCTGAAGGTCGCATCACCTACCTCGTGGCTGCTTACTGGCAGCTCTGTATCGCGTCGCCCGCCAAGCGTGCGATAAATTTTGGCGTTGATCACTTGACCAGCGTTCGGGTCCGAATTGGTAAGCAATGTTGCTTGCAGGGACAAACAAGTCTCGCCGGAAGGCGACACGGCAAACAAGTCTCGCCGGAAGGCGACACGGCAGACAAGTCTCGCCGGAAGGCGACACGGCAAACAAGTCTCGCCGGAAGGCGACACGGCAGAACAAGCGATATGCGGTATTGGTTAGGCGAAACAACATTAAAAAACGTGAATTCGCCTCAATGCACCCGAAAACGCTCAAACCACGCCACGGTATTCGCAACTTGTGCCAATAAATTGCTGGGGCGGGCGTTGATGGTGTGGCTAGCACCGGGTATGCGCACCATTTGCGTGGCTACTTTGCGCATTTTTAAGGCGGTGAAAAATTGCTCGGCTTCCGATATCGGTGTGCGGCTGTCGGCTTCGCCGCAAATCACCATCGTTGGCGTTGTTACTTGCCCAACTGACATCAACGGGCTGCGCTTGAGGTAGTTCTCGGCTTGCTCCCACGGCGTGCCGGGAAACCAATAGCGCGAGTACAGTGACGTGGCATCGCTAGTCAACACAAAACTGATCCAGTTGATTACAGGTTTTGCCACTACCGCCGCACGAAAGCGATCCGTGTGGCCAACGATCCATGCGGTCAAAACGCCACCGCCGCTGCCGCCGGTGACGAATAAATTGCGCGTATCAACGTGGCCTTTGGCAATCACGGCATCGGTGATGCTCATCAAATCATCGAAGTCGTGATTGGGATAGTCGTGGTTAATCAAGTTGCCAAATTTTTCGCCGTAGCTGCTGCTGCCGCGCGGATTGGCATACACCACAATGTAGCCATGGGCGGCATAGGCTTGGGTTTCTGCGCCAAATCGTGGGCCGTAATTGGCAACCGGGCCACCGTGAATTTCCAACAGCAGTGGATATTTTTTTGTCGCATCAAAGCCTGGCGGATACATCACCCAGGCTTGGATCGCAAGGCCATCAAAGCTTGATTTCGTCTGAATCTCCGCCACCGGTTGGACATCAACAGCGCTTAAAGCGTCTGAATTCAAATCCGTCAAAGTGGCGATTTTTCTCTTCGCAATCAACCCAATTTCACTGGGCCGTTGTGCGCTACCGCGCGTGTAAACCACATCACCACCGCGCCCCACTACCATGCTTCCGACACCGTACGGGCGCCCGATGTCGGCGCCGCCCAAATCCGCCGCCAGCGTGCGCACCGCGCCACCGCTACGCGCAATCGCGCCTATTTTGCTGCGGCCTTGGTCGTCAAATTGGAAATAGATCGTGTCGCCGCTGGCATCAAAACTTGGCGCCACGACGTCCCGGTCGAGTGCCGTGGTCAACACCGTACTGACCCCCGTTTTGCGATCCAAAACCGACAGTGCGCGCACCTGATAAAACTGATTGGCATCGGTAAAGCCGACGTAGGCGATGTAACGCCCGTCGGCGCTGACGCTGGGTTCCTCATCTGGGCCAACGCGCGTGGTAAGGCGTTTAGGTTCAAGCGTTTGATCGGCGTCCGACAAATCGAGTTCAAACAGATCATTTTGCAGCGGTTGATACTCAGCGTCGGGCTCGCGATTTGCCGAAACGATCAGGGTTTGGCTGTCTGCGTAGGCAAAACTGCTGTAATTAAAATCGCCGCTGCTGACTTGGCGCGCGCTGCCGCCGTGCGCGGGCACGGTGAAAATATGTGTGAAGTTGGCCTCGAAAATTCCCTCGCCATCTGAGCGATACACCAAGCGATCAATCACGCTGACTGGCGCCGCCCATTGCGCACCGACCGGCGCGATGGGCAACTCCGCAGGCTTCAGTTGCGTGGCACTAACGCGCATCGAAAATGCCAGTGATTTGCCGTCCGGGGCAAACGCAAATTGCTCGATATTGTGCTGTTCGTGGGTAAGCTGTAGCTCGCGTCCAGATGTTAAGAAGCGAATAAAAATTTGACCTTGGGAAAGATAGGCGACGCGCGTGCCGTTTGGTGAAAACTGCGGCGCGCTTGCATTATTTTCACTCTGAGTCAGGGGTTCTAAATTTTTGCCAGCGCGGTCCATAATCCACAGCGCACTGCGGCGTTGATCGTGCATCACATCCAGGCTGTTGCGCACAAACATGATTTTCTTACCGTCGGGCGCGATGTTTGGGCTGCTCGCCCACTCCAAATTGAACACATCCATCGGTGAAAACGGGCGGGGCGATGCCGCGTGGGTTTGCGTGGCGAATAGTGTGGCGAGCAAAAAAAGCTTCATATCGTCTGCTGGGTAATGTGGACAATTCGAGCATAACAAAGCCGCAATAATTGGCGCATCCGGTTGCTCAGGTATGCGAGCTGCGCACGGCAACTTCACAACGTTGCCAAAACCCGCCATGATCGCCCGCTTGCAGGCTGCACCATCGCCGCCACATTGGAATTTTAAAGCCATGGCTGAACCCACCGAACCCAGAAAAGCGGCGACTTATTTCGTCTTGATTACGGTTTTTATTGATGTCTTTTCCTTTGGCCTGATCATTCCGGTGTTACCACACTTGATCGCAGGTTTTTACGGTGGTGATCAGGGCAAGGCGGCAACGGTCAGCGGCTGGCTCAGCGCGGGCTATTGGACGCTGCAATTTATGTTTTCACCACTGATTGGTGCATTGTCTGATCGCTATGGACGACGCCCGATTTTGCTGGCGAGTAATTTAGCGATTGGTTTTGATTTCATTATGATGGCGCTGGCAACCGCGATGCCGTTGCTTTATGTCGGGCGCATGCTCAATGGCTTGGTGTCGGCGAATTTTTCCACCGCTGCGGCCTATATCAGTGACGTGACCGCGCCGGAAAAGCGCGTCCAGGCTTTTGGTTTAATGGGGGCCGCGTTCGGGATGGGCTTTGTCGTGGGCCCAGCACTGGGTGGCGTGATCGGGCATTACGATCCGCGCGCGCCGTTTTGGCTAGCCGCGTGTCTGAGCATGGCGAATTTTTGCTACGGCTATTTTGTACTGCCGGAATCGCTCAAGCCCGAGCTGCGCGTGCCAGTGAACTTAGCCAAAGCTAACCCATTTGGCGCACTCAAGTGGTTGGCAGAAAAGCCCGCGCTGTTTGGTTTGGTTAGTATTAGTTTCCTAAGTAGTTTCGCGCACGTGGTCTACCCAAGTACGTTTGTGATGTATGCCGATTATCGTTTTGGCTGGGGTGCAATTACGGTCGGCTTGACTTTGGGCGCGGTTGGCGTGTTTGCCGCCATTGTGCAGGGTGGTTTGATCAAAAAATTGCTGCCGCGCCTGGGCGAGCGGCGCATGGTGTTGACTGGCCTTGCCTGCGGCGTCGTGGGCTTTATCGGCTATGGCCTGGCGCCGAGCGGGCGATGGTTTTGGGCCTGCCTGCCGATTATGGCGTTTTGGGGTTTAGCGGGTCCTGCGGTGATGAGTCTATCCACGCGCATGATCGGCGCAAACGAGCAGGGCCGTTTGCAGGGCGCAACCAACTGCTTATCTAGCCTTGCCAATATTGCCGGGCCAGTGATTTTCACCCAGCTGTTCAATGGCTTTATCCACACCGGCAAGGGCAGTGGTCGTTTTGGCTATGAAATTCCAGGTGCCGGATTTTTCTTGGCCGCAAGTTTGCTACTTGCAGCGCTTATTTTGGCTTGGCGGGTTGCTGGGCGGGCGCCAGCGGGGAATTGACCAAAAATTTCGATGCTTCGCCTTGATTGAGGATCTGTTGGCAAACGTATTGGTTTTGCTCGAAAAATATCGCAAAACCGTTTGTGCTGAGCTAAGTCGAAGCATGTAGCAGCGGACTTCGTGATGCTGTACGGCTGCGTCAGGAAGTTTATGGCTCTGCCCTTCGACAGGCTCAGGGCGAACGGATCTTTTACCGTTGAGTTTAAACATATCCTGGTGGATTCAATAACTACTCATCCCCACGCTGAAATCTAGGCAACCATTCTGCCAAAAGTCGCAATCGCTCAATCGGGTCGGTCAGCTCGATCAGCTGCTGGCGTTCGGGTAGTTCTAGTGGCAGCACTTCGCTTAGGCGAAAGCCGATCCAGCTGGCGTTATCGAGTTGATCCTGACCGAGCGGCTTGGAGCGATCTTCGCCCATCACGCCTGCAACAATATCCGCTAATAGGCCAAATTCGGCGGGCACGACCAGCGTCGGTTCGGCGGCTAGATCTTCGATGCTGGCAATTGACAAGCCGTCACTGCGTGCATGCAGCTTGCGGATGCGAAAGCGCTCAAGCCCAATCACGTCGATACCCAAAAGGCCATCCGGCAGGGTGTTGAAATCCACAATCTTGGCGACGCAGCCCATGGTGCAAATGCCGCGTTGATCACTGCCCGGTGCTGGCAAAACGCTGCATACGCCAAAGCCAGTTTGGCTGCGCGCACAATCGCGCACCATGTCCAGATAGCGCGGTTCGAAAATACGCAGCTTTAATTCGCCGCCAGGGTTCAGTACCAGGGGCAGTGGAAAAATTGGAAGGTCGCGCATGGACATGGGGTCAAACGTTTTGGAGTCCTAATTGAAGCATGGTTGATGTCAAAAAAACTTCACCTAATCTGTATTTGCGAGCTGCTCGAGCAGCCGTTTTTGAATCGCATCGAAGCCGCCATTACTCATAAACAGCACCGTGTCGCCCGGTTTTAGCGCGATTTTCAGGCCAGCTAAGATCGCATCGCTGCTGGGTAAGATTTCGGCTTTATCACCCAAAGGTGCAAGTGCCGCTTCGGCGTTCCAGGGTAATTCTGGGCGTCGCAGCAGCCAAACTTGATCTGCCGCCGCCAGCGCCGGCGCCAGTTCATGCGCGTGCGACCCTAAACGCATGGTGTTGCTGCGCGGCTCCAACACCGCATGAATTCGCCCGCTGCCAAGCTTGGCGCGTAGCCCGGCTAAGGTGGTGGCAATCGCGGTTGGGTGATGCGCGAAATCATCATAGACACTGACTTCATTGATATTACCCAAGTGCTCCATACGCCGTTTCGGTGGGTCGAAACTGCTCAACGCGCTGAGCGCTTTGATCGCATCGACGCCATACGCGCAGGCCCCAGCAACCGCAGCCAGGGCATTGCTCAAATTGTGCGCACCGCACAAATTCCACTGCACTTCGCCCAGCAGGCGCTGATGATGGAAAATCGCAAAGCGGCTGGCTTCGGGATTGAGTGCCTCCGCATAGTATTCGGCAAATTTATTGTGCGTAGAAAACTGCGTAATGCGCGAATAGCTGCCCATCGTGAGCACCCGCGCCAAATTGGCATCGTCGGCATTCACCACCAGCGTGCCGTTTCCAGGCACGGTGCGCACTAAGTGGTGGAACTGTTTTTCTATCGCGGCCAAATCCGGAAAAATATCAGCGTGATCGAACTCTAAGTTGTTCAAAATCGCGATCTCAGGCCGGTAGTGCACAAACTTGCTGCGCTTATCGAAAAAAGCGGTGTCGTATTCGTCCGCTTCAATAACAAAAGGGGGCTGATCCTCGTTGGCTAAGGCCGGTGACAGCCGCGCCGATACGCCAAAATTGCGCGGCACGCCGCCCACTAAAAATCCAGGTTCTAGCCCAGCAGATTGCAATATCCACGCCAATAAACTGGTGGTCGTGGTTTTGCCGTGCGTGCCAGCAACGGCTAACACCCGATGCTGGCTCAGCACCGCGTGTGCCAACCACTCTGGCCCGCTTTGATAATTCAAGCGTTGATTCAACACCGCCTCAACTTCAGCGTTGCCGCGTGATAGCGCATTGCCAATTAGGATTGTGTTGCTAGCTGGAAACAAATTGTCAGCGCTGTAGCCCGACTTCAGCGCAATACCCAGCGCCGCTAACTGCGTGCTCATCGGCGGATAGACGTTTTGATCAGAGCCCGAAACGTCATAGCCGAGCGCGCGCGCCAACACCGCCAGGCCGCCCATAAAGGTGCCGCAGATACCTAAAATGTGGATCGAGCCTAGGTGAGCAAGGTGTGGTTCTATGCTTATGGTGTTAAGTGTGTTCACGTCGAACCTGCATGTTTGGAATTGCTGCGCATTTTAAGGCGGGAACTTTGCTAACAGCGCGTCGATACGCGCCACCGCACCTGCCTGTCCGGCTAAATAAATCGTCTGATCTAAAGCCGGTGAAACGGTATTGCCGGTAATCGCAATGCGCGTCGCCGGCCCGAGCTTGCCCATGCCAATGCCCAGCTCAGTCAGCGTTTGCTCAAGCACAGCGTGGATGCTGGCGGGGGTGAATTCTGGCATCACGCTTAATTTGTCACGCAAGGTTTTGAGTACGCCAAGCGCGCTTGGATTTATCTGCTTGGTAACAGCGGCGGCGTCATATTCGGCGACCGGCTTGAACCACACGGCCGATTTTTCCGCCATGTCTTTCAATGTTGGGCAACGCTCGCGCAGTGCGGTGATGAGATCCAGCGCGTTCGGGCTGTCGGCGGCTGAATCGTCTAGCCCAAGTTGCGCAAGGTGCCAGCGAAATTCATCGACGAATTCCTCTGGCGCCAGTGTTTTCAAATAGTGCTGGTTGAGCCACGTTAGTTTTTCGACATCAAACCGGCTAGCCGAGTGGTTGACTCGGTCGGCGCTGAAATGCGCAATCATCTCCGCCATCGAAAAAATTTCTTGATCACCGTGGCTCCAGCCCAGGCGTACCAAATAATTCAGCACCGCGTGCGGCAAAAAGCCATCGCTGCGATACTGCATAACGTTCACCGCGCCGTGGCGTTTGCTCAGTTTGGTGCCGTCTGGGCCCAAAATCATCGGCAGGTGCGCAAAGCTTGGCGGCGTTAAACCTAGCGCGTGATAAATATTGATTTGGCGCGGCGTATTGTTCAAATGATCATCGCCGCGAATGACGTCGGTAACGCCCATGTCGGAGTCATCTACTACGACGGCGAAATTATAAGTCGGCGCGTCGTCACTGCGCCAAATGACCAAATCATCTAACTCAGCATTTTCAAAAACCACCGAGCCGCGCACCCGATCCTGCACCGTCACGCTGCCGGTCTGCGGATTTTTGAAACGAATCACGCCCTTGATTGGTTTGCCCGCAGCGTCCACCGGCGGCGTATCGCCTCGGTCGCGCCAATAGCCGTTGTAGCGCGGCTTTTCGCCCTTTGCTTCGGCGGCGTTGCGCATCACTTCAAGCTCGTCTTTGCTGCAATAACAGCGGTACGCGTGCCCAGACGCCAACAGTTGATCTGCAACCACTTGGTAGCGCGCAAATCGCTGCGTTTGATAATACGGGCCGGCGTCGTGGGTCAAGCCTAGCCAGCTCATTCCGTCCAATATTGCTTTGACGGCGCTCGGCGTGGAGCGTTCTAAATCAGTGTCTTCGATGCGCAAAATAAATTCGCCGCCGCGATGTTTGGCTTCCAAATAGCTAAACAGCGCAGTGCGCGCGCCACCGACGTGTAGATCGCCGGTCGGGGAAGGGGCGAAGCGGGTACGAACAGTCATATTTAATCCATCGCATGCAAGATTGTGATGCGCGCAGGGTAGCAAAGCTTCAGCGTGGCGTGTGCCTAAGTCAAACTCGCCGCGTCCGCTACCAGCGCATCCACTTTCGCCGCGCAGATCAAATCATTCATCGATAGCCCACCGACATCGTGGGTAGAAAAACGCACCTGCACCCGATTGTAGTGCACGCTTAAATCTGGGTGATGGTCTTGCGCATTGGCAATATAGGCCAGTGCGTTTACGAACGCGATGCTGCGATAGTAATCTTTGAATGTTAGTTCACGTACTAATTCGCCTTGCATGATGTGCCAATTTTTTAGCTCGCTCAACGCCGTTTTTAGATCTGCATCACTGAGCCGATGCGCCGGGCCGCGCAGGGCTTTGCAGCGCTGCTGCTGCAAAAAACTTGCGGAAAAATCACCCATGTCGCACCCAGCCTTTGGCTAAATTATCGACCAGCATACGCTCAGCCAGCAGATGTGCGCGATCAGCATCTGCGGCAATTTCAATCGACACTTTAAGCGGCTCGGCGCGCTTGGCAGAAAAATCAGTCCAGTAAATCAAATACGGAAATTCACCGGCAGAGGCTTGATGCACAACCACTAATTTGCGCAGCGTTTCGCCCTTTAAATACACTTCCCGACGCACGATTTTCGCGGGCGCATGGGCGTTGATTTGGGTCGTACTAGGCGCTGGCGCTTTGCTGATCTGGGTGATGCGCGCGCCGCCGTCGCTTAAATTTTTGTCTTCTCGCAGCTTGGCAAAACGCGCAAAGCTCAAACGCGGGCAGGGCGCTAGACCTAAAAATTCATAGCCACTGGTCGCGCTATTCCAACGCACCACCTGGGTTTGCAGGCTTTTGCTTGAGTCTCGCCGATCAGGCGAGTCGCTGAACACTAAATCTTCGCCGTGAATTTCAACGATTAGCTCAGGACGTATGAAGTGCACCGCCCGCCCGCTGGAATCGGTCATGGCAATAGGTTCAGCGACTTTCAATGCGCGCAAGCGATCCAAAAGCGACACTCGATCCGCGTCGCTCAAGCCTGAACCGACGCGCGCAAACGTCTGCATCGTGACGCTATTTTTGCCATCGCTTTCCGCACTTGGATAACTCAACGCCGTCAGCAGCGAAGTGACGCCGTACTGGGTCTCAAACTCGCCTTCGACGAAGCCAATAATCACCGCGTCAACCGTGCGGTGCGGCTTAATTTTCCAAGCCTCAGCCCGGTTCAATCGGCGTACCACAATGCCTTCATGGCCGGCTGCAATCAGCCGATCAAACACCGCAGCGACAGCTTTTTCCGGCACAATTTCGCTCGCCATACAGTGCACGCGCGGGGTTACTTTAGAATTGTTTTCGTCGGTGCCAACCAGCTTTTGCATCACGCTCAAAGTCTGGGCGAAGTCCGATTGATTCGCGCGCAAATCCTTTCCGTCCAGCATCACGATGTCCAGCAACACCAGTTTAAGCGTGGCAAGTTCAGTGTCGGTGCCGGAAAAACTGATGCGGATCACCTCAGCCACACCCGCGCGCGCGCTGTCGGTGGCGCTGTTGGACAAGCAAAGCTCGCAACGAATGAGTGCTTTTTGCACGCCGGCTAATTTGAGTTTTTCCGTCAATTCCGTCAACGCTGGGAAGCCAACGCGCACCCGCCCGCCCGGAGAAAACGCAAAAGCCGGAAATTGCGCGTCTGCTGCGGCGTCGAAATAAACATAAGTGCCTTCGCCAT
>JANNYO010000571.1:0-11401 GCA_031410115.1 Rhodanobacteraceae bacterium
TATGGGCTTACAACGCACTTGCTCAACTCTGGTTGACCAAAGGCGTGCAAGTGGCTGTTCAAAAAGGGTTTTGCACATTTACCGTGCGGCGTCACGCAGTGGTCTTAAAACTTTCGCGCAGTTGTCAAGAGCAGGTTCCGAACGATATTAAAATCTATTAAAATCAATAACTTAAAATTTTGATTAACTTTTAGTCAGCGGCGGATATTGCCCCTTGACAGGCCCGCTAGGCGGCACTTTCAGAGGCCTATTTGGGAGATATCCACAGAGTTGTCCACATTTTGTGTGGAAAACTCATAATATTGTTTTAAATCATAGGTTTATAGTGCGTTCTTAGAATTTATTTGAGGATAGAGCGCTAACTTTAAACGATATTTTTTTTCGCGCAAACGCGCTGCGCTGATAGGCACTCGAGCATCACGCGCTAAGGCGTTGAATTACTTGCTTAGACGCACTTTGGCGGCGACACTGCGACGCTATGAACTGCCCAGCATTAACCGTAAAAGTGCTACCGCTGAATTTTTTGTTCAGCCAAGTCGTCACTTGATGAATACGTCTGTGAAGATGAACCGCGCACCTGATCTGACCGGCAGCGCCGATGCGCGCACTGCTGCGGCTGTGCATTCGCCACTGATCATTCAAGTCGCACTGGCAACGCCGCTGACAAAACTATTTGACTATTACGCGCCGACGGCAACGCCAGAGCAACCGGCACCAAAGTTGGGGGCGCGCGTGCGCGTGCCGTTTGGGCCGCGCCAAATGGTGGGTTTTGTCGCTGGATTTGGGCGCAGCAGTAATGCCGACATTGCGCTTAAAACTGCGCTCAAAGTCATCGACAGCAAGCCCTTATTGCCCGCTGAATTGTGGGACACGCTGAATTTTGCCGCGCGTTATTACCATCACAGCTTGGGTGAGGTACTGAATACCGCCGTGCCGACCGCGCTGCGCGATGGCAGCGAAAGCAAAGCGCGCGGTGTGCCAATGTTTAGGGCAAGCGCTCATGCGGCAAATGCCGCGGTGTTGCGTGGGCCGGCACAGCGCGCCTTGCTCGCGCTGCTGACCGAGCGCGAGCACAGCGACAGCGAGCTCAATATCGCGCTGCCCGGCTGGCGTGCGGTATTTTTGGCGCTCAAACGCAAAGATTTGGCCGAGCAATGGACCGCCGCTAGTTTTATTCCACCCGGCGTGGCGCTGGCCGGGCCGCAGCTGAATGCTGAGCAGGCCGAGGCGGTGCGCGCCATTGGTGCGCAAACCGGCGTGTTCGCACCTTTTTTATTGAACGGCGTGACGGGCAGTGGCAAAACCGAAGTGTATTTGCACGCGGCAGCAAAAGTTTTGGCGCGCGGGCAAACGGTGTTGGTGCTGGTGCCCGAGATTGGTTTGACACCGCAAACGCTACGCCGGTTTGCTCAGCGTTTAGCGGTGCCGCAGGTGGTGGCGCATTCGCAGTTGTCGGATACTGAACGTGCCTACGGCTGGCAGCAGGCGCGCTCGGGCGCAGCACGTTTGGTGCTGGGCACGCGCTCAGCGGTGTTTGCGCCGCTGCCGAATTTAGGGTTGATCATCCTAGATGAGGAGCACGACGGATCCTATAAACAGCTGGACGGTTTTCGCTATCACGCGCGCGATTTGGCGCTCAAGCGTGCACAAACATTGAAGATTGCGATCGTGCTGGGCTCAGCTACACCGTCGCTTGAGATGCTGAAAGCGGCGAATGAAAACCGCATCACCACGCTGCACTTGCGTGCCCGCGCCGCTGCGAGCGCGTTGCCCAGCCAAGCAGTGCTGGATATTCGCGGGCAAAGTTTGGACGAAGGTCTCGCAACGCGCAGCATTCTGGCAATTCGCGAGTGCTTGATGAGCGGTGGTCAGGCGTTGATTTTAAGAAATCGCCGGGGCTTTGCCGCGCAGCTAGAGTGCGTCAGCTGTGGCCACGTTGAGCATTGCCCACGCTGTGATCGAGCACTGACTTTGCACCGGGCCGCAGGCGCGCTGCGCTGCCACTACTGCGATTTGCGCCAGCCGCTGCGCATGGACTGTAGCCAATGCGCCAGTACCGAGCTGACCGCGCTTGGCGTGGGCACAGAGCGCGTCGAAATTGCCCTGGCTCGGCTGTTTCCGGAATGGCCGATTTTGCGCGTCGATCGCGACACTGTCAGCACCAAAGGCGCAATGGAAGCCAAGCTGAAAACGCTGGAAAATGGCAAACCGTGTATTTTGGTTGGCACGCAAATGCTGGCGAAAGGCCATGACTTACCCGATATCGCGTTAGTGCTGGTGCTGGGCGCCGATGATGGTTTGCACGCACAAGACTTTCGCGCCAGCGAACGCCTCGCGCAACTGTTATTGCAAGTGGCCGGGCGTGCGGGGCGTGCCAGCCGCCCGGGCACGGTGCTGATTCAAACGCATCAGCCAGAACACCCCTTGCTGCAAGCGGTGATTGGTGGCGATTACGCGCAGGTGGTGCAACTGCTCATGGCTGAGCGGCGCGCGACAGAATTGCCGCCCTTTGCATATGCCGCCCTGCTGCGTGCAGACGCGATTAAAAAAGACGCGCTGGACGCCTATTTGCAAGCCGCGCGTGCCTTGTTTCATCAGCTCAATCCGGACGCATCTAGCGTGCAGATTTTTGGCCCAATGCCCGCTGGCCTGGCAAAACGCGCCGGGCGCCATCGCGCGCAGTTGGTGCTGATGTGCAGCCAGCGCGCGCCGTTGCATCAGGCGATTGAGCCCTGGATTGCCGCCTTACACGCGGGTAAAAAACCCGGCAATGTGCACTTTAGCTTGGATATTGACCCGTATGAATTTGGTTAGGAACACAGCTAAATCAAACCTAATCAGTGACGCGGTGCCGGCATTAACGGCCGCGATTGCGCTCTCGCCGATTGCGCTCTCGCCGATTGCGCTGCGCTGGGTGCAATATCTGCGGCATGAACGCCGCTTGAGCGAACTGACCGTGGCGCGCTATCAGGCGCATTGGCAGCGCCTAGTGGCGCTCAATCTGGCGCTCAATCTGGCGGCGCTCAATTCGGCGCAAGTAAATCTTGCACATGACGCCTGCGTGGATCCTCTGCTGGCGCTTGATGCGCAGCAATTGCGCAGCTGCATCGCGAAATTACATCGCGGCGGTTTAGCGGCAAAAACACTGGCGCAAGTGCTGGCGGCGGTGCGTAATTTTTATCGCTTTGCCGAGCGCGAAGGCGCGTTGACGAACAATCCCAGCAGTGGCTTAAAGCCGCCTAAGGGCCAGAAAAAGCTGCCCGCAACCTTGGATGTCGATCAAACCAAACAGTGGGTGGAAGTGGACACCGGTGCGGAGCTGGGCGTGCGCGACGCGGCGATGTTGGAGCTTTTTTATTCCTGCGGGCTGCGCTTGAGCGAGCTGATTGGGCTGAAATGGTGCGACATCCATTTTCAAAGTGCCGAAGCGCGGGTGCTGGGCAAAGGCCAAAAAACGCGGCTACTGCCCATTGGCAAAATGGCCCTGATCGCGCTGCAAAATTGGCAAACTGAGTTGGCAAGCGATGGCACGGACCTGAGTTTTGTCTTTCCCGGCCGTGCGCCCGGCCAATCCATCAGCGCACGCGCCGTGCAGCTGCGCGTCAAACTGCTCGCCCAGCGCCAGGGCCTGTGGCAGCGCACCTATCCGCACCTTTTACGGCATTCGTTTGCCAGCCATTTACTGGAATCCTCCGGCGATTTACGCGCCGTGCAAGAGCTGCTGGGCCACAGCGATATCCGCACCACCCAGGTCTACACCCACCTAAATTTCCAACATCTAGCCCAAGTCTATGATCAGGCGCATCCGCGTGCGCGAAAAACCGGCGCGCAAAAAAATCCATGAACGTTTTATTTGTTTGCAGCAAAAACCAATGGCGCAGCCCAACTGCGGCGGCAATTTTTAAAAATAATGCGCAGATTAATGCGCGCTCGGCCGGCACCAGCGCCACCGCTAGGCGCGTGGTCAACGCGCGCGATATTCGATGGGCGGACACCCGTGTTTTAACCGCGCTCGCCAGCACCACACTATTGCTGTGCGCCTGCACTGCGCATCCGCCGCATCGCCCGATCAGCGAGACCGCGCCAACCACTGCAAACCCGCTAAAAAGCACACTGGACAGCCGTCATTTCGACGTGCTGATTCGCGGCGGTATGGTCTATGACGGCAGCGGTGCGCCGGGGCAATTATTGGACGTTGGTATCACCGGCGATCAGATCAGCGCGATCGAAAATCTGACCGGTGCGCAGGCGAATCAGGTCATTGACGCGCGCGGCAAAATCGTCACGCCCGGCTTTATCAATATGCTGTCGTGGGCGCCCGAATCGCTGCTGCTAGACGGTCGCGGCCTGAGTGACGTGACCCAGGGCGTCACGCTGGAAGTATTCGGCGAAGGCTGGTCGCAAGGCCTACTGACAGCGGCGATGAAGGCGGACGAACGCGCCCGTATGACCGACGAAAATCGTTATGAAATCACTTGGACGACGTTGGATCAGTACATGCGCCATCTACAGGCCAAGGGCAGCTCGCTCAATTTCGCCTCGTTCGTTGGTGCGGCGACGGTGCGCATGCACGAGCTGGGCTCAGCCAAACGTGCGCCAACGAAAGACGAGCTCAAGCGCATGACCGATCTGGTCGAACAAGCAATGCAAGAGGGCGCGATGGGCGTGGGCTCGGCGTTGATTTACGCGCCGGGCACCTATGCCGATACGCCTGAGCTGATTGCGCTGGCGAAAGCGGCGGGCAAATACCGCGGCAGCTATATTTCGCACCTGCGCTCAGAGGGCAACCAATTTTTAGAATCGCTGGATGAGCTGATCAAAATCGGCGCGCAGGCTGGGGTGCACGCAGAGGCCTATCATTTAAAAGCCGCTGGCGTTACCAACTGGCCGAAAATGCAGCTGGCAATCGACAAGACCAACGCCGCGCGCGCCAACGGCGTGGACGTCAGCGCCAATATGTACACCTACACCGCTGGCGCCACCGGTTTGGACGCATCAATGCCCACCTGGGTGCAAGAGGGCGGCTTTGATGCCTGGCGAAAGCGCTTAATGCAGCCAGCGGCGCGGGCAAAAGTGCTGGCTGAAATGAAAGCGCCTAATGCTGGGTTTGAGAATCTACGCCTCGCGGCGGGCTCGGCAGAAAACGTGCTGCTGCTGGGTTTTAAAAATCCTGAGCTGCGCAAATACATTGGCCAAACCTTAGGCCAAGTCAGCGCCGCGCGCGGCACCTCTGCTGAAGATACCGTGATCGATTTGGTGATCGCGGATGGCTCGCGCGTTGAAACCGCCTATTTTTTAATGAGCGAAGACAACGTCAAACTGGGCTTGAGCCAACCGTGGGTGAGCTTGGGCTCGGACGGTGAAGCGCTGGCACCGGAAGGCAATTTTTTGAAAAGCAATCCGCATCCGCGCAGCTACGCCAATTTTGCGCGCTTTTGGCAGCAATATGTCGGCGCCACAGCGGCGCAGCGTATTCAAATCAGCACCGCTGATGCGGTGTTTCGCCTGACCGGCCTGCCTGCGAAAAATTTGAAACTGCGTGATCGTGGCTGCCTGCGCATTGCCTGCTTTGCCGACATCGCGGTGTTCGCGCCGGATGAAATCAAAGCGACGGCAACCTTTGCCGCACCGCATGCGCTGTCAACTGGTATGACGTATGTGTTGGTCAACGGCACACTCGTCATTGATCAGGGCCAGCATACCGGCGCTAAACCCGGTGTTGCCGTGCGCGGGCCGGGCTATCGGCCTGGGGATTCGCCAGCTAAGTAAAAGTCGTCGAAAGCAGATTTGTGCGCCATTGTTTTTGTCACGAAGCACGCCACCGAGCGTGCTACCGTTGCATGCCAAGTCAAATTGTGTGCCCCTATGGATTTTAGTCCTACAGCCGTCATTGCGGCGCGTTCCGATGATCCTTTGGCGGTTTTGCTACGCCAGCGCGCAGCCCTGGTACTGATTGAAACGAATGAAGAGCATGCGGTGATTGACCGCTTGCGTGAACTTTTGCGCGAATTTTTGCGGCCGCTGTACGCATGGTCGATTACCCGGGGTTTGCGACGGCTCGATCTCGTTGAGCAATCCGGGCGTCCGCCAGAATTTGCCCCGAGTAGCAATGATGTTTTAGACGTCATGCAGCGCACGACCGAGCGCTCGATTTTTGTGCTGTTTGAGTTCGACACCTTCCTGGGCTACGCCATAAATCAGCGCAAGTTTCGCGAACTGGTGCTGCGCCATGATTGCCCGGAGCACAGCATTATTTTAGTCAGCCCAAAGTTTGATTTGCCTGCATCCATTGATGCGCTGGCCGTGCGCGCGCCGATGCCGGTGCCGACGCAGGCACAGCTGATGGAGATGATCAAACGAGAGGCCAGCGCATTCTCCAAAGAGCAAGGCGGCAAGCGCGTCCAGCTGATTTTGAGCAGCGTCAACACCATGGTGCGCATGTTGCACGGCATGCCGATGGCGGATGCACGCCGAATTGCGCAGCGCGTGATCGCCAACGATGGCTGCATTAGCGATGCCGACTTGCCGGAAATAGCGCGGGCAAAATTTGAGCTGATTGATAAAAGTGGCGTGCTCAGTTTTGAGCCAGAACATGTGGGGCTGGATGACATCGCTGGACTGGACAATCTCAAACGCTGGATTCAAATCCGCCGCCCGGTGTTTATGGGTGAAAACGAAGCCGGCCTGGACCCGCCGCGCGGCGTGCTGCTGTTGGGCGTGCAGGGCTGCGGCAAAAGCATGGCCGCGAAAGCCGTTGCAGCGGGGTTTCGCGTGCCGCTGCTGCGCTTAGATATGGGCAGTATTTACGACAAGTTTCACGGCGAAAGCGAACGTAAATTGCGCGAATCGCTTGAGCAATCCGCACGCATGTCACCGTGTGTGCTGTGGTTAGATGAAATCGAAAAGGGCATGTCGCAGGGTGGGTCGGACGACGCCGTATCGCGCCGCGTTTTAGGCTATTTTTTGACCTGGCTCAACGAGCGCAAAGCGCCAGTGTTTGTGGTGGCAACCGCTAATCAAATCGAAATGTTGCCGCCCGAGCTACTGCGCAAAGGCCGCTTTGATGAAATATTTTTTGTTGATTTGCCGCGCGCGTCCGCACGCCGCCGGGCTTTTGCGATTCACTTGGCGCGGCGCAAACTCGACGTCGCGGATTTCGATATAGACATCCTGGCGCAAAACAGCGCCGGTTTTTCCGGCGCTGAAATCGAACAGGCAATTGCCTCGGCACGCTTTTCCGCACACGCCGAAAATGCCGACGTTGCAACGGAAACAATCCTGCGCGAGTTAAAGCTGACCCGCCCGTTGTCGGTGGTGATGGCCGAGCCAATCGCGGCCCTGCGCGCGTGGGCAAAAACCCGCACCGTCAGTGCGGACGCGGATGAATTTGTTGGTTAAATATGCGCCAAATTGAGGAAATTTCGCGGGTCGGCCCATTCGGCGTCGAGATGCTTCAAGCGTTGCCGCGCAAAACTATCATCGGCGCTTTATCGCTGACGCAACCGAAAATAAGTCCATCAACTTCAACATCCCAATCAAAATTGTTTGCGGGCCAAGTATTTACGCAAGCCATCGCGCGCGGCTTTGCAGGTTTGGAATCGTTCGATCGGCTTTAGCTTTAGAGCGGTCAAATTTTTAAGATCACCGCGGGTGGCTTTATTGGGATTCACACGCTTGGCCCAGGTTCAGACTTTTTCCACGCATTTGGCCGTTTAACACCGGACTAATAATCAAGCAAATCCGCGCGGTATTGCCAGGGATGTTTTGCGGTTTACCGCGTAATTCAAACGTCGTTGCTAGCCTTCAACCGCCGCCGCTGCCAGCAGCCAAGCTTCTTCGGCGCTGGCTATCAGGGATGTGGGTACCGCCAATCAAATCGAGATTTTGATGACCACATGAAACAAGCCTCGCCATTGCAAGCTCAAAAGCAGTAACATTAGATTTCGTCTGACCACTACTCCAGAGAGAACGCCGTATGATAACCCGTGCCCTTGCCGCAATCACGATCGCCCTATTCGCATCACCCGCATTCGCGCAATCCTGCGATGCGCCGGCAGCGGAATTTACGGCCGAACTCGCAGCGCGATGCCAGTTTCGACCTGCAATTTCTAGCAATTCGGTCGCCAACCCCAATGCGCCTACCGATACTGCGACGATTCTCAACACCACTGGCGGTGTCACTGCAACGTTCGCAGCGGGTTTGCTGACCCACACTTTAAACAACTATCCTACTCAAGCACGTATAAGCACCGGCAACGCTGCTGGCGTCACGGGCGTAGATTTCAACCCGGCTGGAACGACTCTTTTTGCTGTCGTCAACGGCAGCGCCACGATCACTCGCTCCTTTGGCGTGATTGACAGAACCACGGGTGTTTACACCGCAAACGCTTCATTCACTGGTGTGGTTGCAACAGATAATATTGCTGACATAACGATCAATCCAAACACTGGCGCCGGGTTTCTCGTTACCAACGCTGGCACTCCACCTACCGCTACTGCTAATTTGTATCGACTTGATACCGCGACTGGCATCGCGACGCTCGTTGGCCCAATTTCCACAACTAATTTTGTCACCGGCATCGCCGCAAACTGTGCCGGGCAGGTTTTTGCGCACGATATCGTGTCTGACTCATTATTGAGCGTGAACACCACGACTGGCGCCGGAACTGTCATCGGTGCCACAGGTTACAACGCAAATTTCAGCCAGGGCATGGACTTCGACAACGGGACAAACACCCTTTACGGTTGGGCGCTTGGTGGTGCAGCTGCTGCGTTCACCTATCAATATGGTTCATTTAATTTAACAACGGGCGCGCTGTCAAATGATGCAAGCATCCCCGCCAGTCAAGTTAAGGGCGCGATTCCAACCGCTTGCCCAGCCGCAGGCGCCCCAAGCATCACCCCAGCGACAGCGGCTGGTGCAGTTTCATTTGTCTTACCAGCAACGCGTTCATTTGTGTTCAACAACGCCGCTGCCGCGACCGCGTCTGGCACGGTTTCTTGCGCCATTGCTGGCGCTGGCTTCAGCGTCACGCCAACGACCACACAAACTGTCGCTGCGGGCGCAAGCGCCACGTTTACAGTCAGTGCAACTGGCGCGGGCACCGGAATATTGACCTGTGCCGTGCAGGGTATTGCGCCGCCGGTAGTTTACAATTTGGTCGCGGGCCTGCCGGTGGTGCTGGTGCCAACACCCACGCTTAGCCTCTGGAGCGCATTGGCGCTGCTGATGGGCTTAGGCTTGTTTGGTGCACTGACGGTTCGTCGTTTTAACTAAGCCCCGCTTTACGGTTTCATAAAAAAGCCCTCCATGTGAGGGCTTTTTTGTGATGCGTCCAGTTTGGACGCATATTTAAATGCTCAAATCACCCCCGCGCCTGTGCCGAATTGCGCCACGTCCGCGATAGCTGGCTTGCGCAGTGCGATCACAAACATCAGCAGGGCAATGGGCGGACTAATAGTCAAGCAAATCCGCGCGGTATTGCTAGGGATGTTTTGCGGTTTACCGCGTAATACAAACATCGTTGCTAGCCTTCAACCGCCGCCGCTGCCACCAGCCACGCTTCTTCGGCGCTGGCTAAATGACGTTTTGCATCCGCCTGCTTGCTCATCAATTGCGCTAAGCGATGCCGGTCCGGCACAGCGTTGTGACTGGCCTGTGCCAGTTCGTTATCGCGCTTTTCCAGCTCTTTGGTGGCGCGCGCAACATCGTTTTCACACTTGCTCAAATTAGCCTGCAAATTGCTGCGTTCGGCGTGCGCTTTTGCTGGCTTGTCCGTTGCTTTCGTGCTGGCTTTGCTGCCAGATTTAGCGTCGGCCTTGGCGCCGGCTTTTTCTTTTGACTTTTGCTGACTCAACCAGGACGCGTAGTCGTCAAGATCGCCGTTGTACAGCTCAATTTCGCCGTCGTGCACGCGGTAAAATTGATCGCAGCTTGCCGACAGCAGGGCGCGGTCGTGGCTGACGAGCACTACAGCGCCTGGGAAGTCGGAAATGGCTTCGGCAAGTGCTTGACGCATGGCCAAATCTAAGTGGTTGGTGGGTTCGTCCAACAGCAGCAGGTTGGGCTTGCGCCACAGCAGCAGCGCCAGCGCAAGCCGCGCTTTTTCGCCACCCGAGCGCGGGCCGCAGGCGGTGGTGGCCATGTCGCCGGAGAACGCAAACTTGCCGAGCCAGTCGCGGCGAATTTGCTCACCGGTTTCCGGCGCCAATTCGCGCAGCAGCTCCATCGGCGTCATGCGCGGATCTAAATCTTCCACCTGATGCTGGGCAAAATAGCCAATCAGCGTATCTTTTGCGGTGGTGCGCGTGCCCGCCAACACCGGCAAAACGCCAGCGAGCAGCTTCATTAATGTCGATTTACCCGCACCGTTGCGGCCGAGCAAACCAATGCGCTCATTTGGGCCGATGGTAATTTTCGCATGCTCGAAAATTGGCGTCGTATAGCCAGCAGCGGCATCCGCCAAAGCCAATAAAGTGCCGGGCATTCGTGTGGGTTCGGGCAAGGCCAGATCAAATTCACGCTCTTCTGCGGGCACCGGGCAAGACTCCAGGCGCTGCAACATCTTAATGCGGCTTTGCGCTTGACGCGCCTTGCTAGCAGTGGCTTTAAAGCGATCAACAAAGCTTTGCAACTGTGCACGCCTGCGATCCACCGCCGCCGCGTTTGAGGCTGCTAACACCCGTCGTTCATGCCGTTGGCGGGCAAAACTGGTGTAGTTGCCTTGATATAAGGTTGCTGTTTCGCCGTCTAAATGCAGCGTTTGCGTGCACACCGAATCTAAAAATTCACGGTCATGGCTGATTACCAATAGCGTTCCGGTGTAACGCTTGAGCCATTCTTCTAACCACAACAGCGTATCCAAGTCCAAGTGATTGGTAGGCTCATCTAATAGCAGTAAATCCGACGGCGCCAAAAGCGCGCGCGCGAGGGCCAAACGCATGCGCCAGCCGCCAGAAAAATCATGCACCGGGCGCTTTTGATCGGAAAACGGGAAACCTAAGCCATCCAACAGCTTGGACGCACGCGCTTCCCAGGTATAGCCGCCGGCCTCTTCAAAGTCGTGGGTTAAATGCGCTAATTCATTGCCGTCATGGGTGTCACTGAGCGCCGCTTCCAAGCGGGCAAGCTCGGTGTCGGCCTGCATCACAAAGTTCAAAGCACTGTCTGGACTGTCTGGCACGGACTGCGCGACAGAGGCCATGCGCCAGGATTTTGGATAGTCCAAATCGCCCCGATCGGCCTCTAAGCCATTTAAAAAAACCTGAAACATCGATGACTTGCCACAGCCATTTCGGCCCACTACGGCCATTTTTTGGCCGGGAAACACCGTAAAGTCGGCTTTCGAGAAGAGTAATTTGTCACCGCGTCGCAGTGAAAGGTTGTTCGCACGTATCATGT
>JANNYO010000572.1:0-11949 GCA_031410115.1 Rhodanobacteraceae bacterium
GGCGCGCGCGACCTGCCAGCGGGCATCGTCGCTACGCAGGTATTTTTCCACCTGCTGATCAATCGCGGTGTTCATAAACATCGCCAGGATCATCGGTGCCGGGCCGTTGATGGTCATCGACACCGAGGTCGAGGGCGCGCACAGATCAAAGCCGGAGTACAGCTTTTTCATATCGTCTAGTGTGGCGATATTGACGCCGGAATTGCCGACTTTGCCATAGATATCCGGGCGCACGGCGGGGTCTTCCCCGTACAGCGTAACGGAGTCAAACGCGGTGGATAGGCGTGCGGCTTTGGCATCGACGCTCAAATAATGGAAGCGGCGATTGGTGCGCTCGGGGTGGCCTTCACCGGCGAACATGCGGGTAGGGTCTTCGCCTTCGCGCCGATAGGGATAGACGCCTGCGGTGTAGGGGTAGGCACCGGGCAGATTTTCCTTCATCAGAAAGGTCAGCAGCTCACCCCAGCTTTGGTAGTTCGGTGCGGCGATTTTGGGAATTTTCTGATGGCTTAAGGAGTCCCGATAGTTCGCGCCTTTGATTTGCTTGCCGCGTACTTCGTAAACAAACTCATCATCGGTGACCCCGGCTTTGCGCTTGGGCCAGTCGCGCAGCAGTTGAATGGCTTCGTTCGATAGCGAACGAACCGCGTCGTTGTAGCGTTGACGCAGGGCGCGGTGCTCGCCGTCATTGAGCTGTGCATCGGCGTATAGCTCAAGCGGCTTGGGCAGCTGTGCGCTATCCAGTTCTTTCAGCACTTCATAGTAGTGCTGCGCCCGCGCCGCGATCTCACTTTGTTTGATAGCTAACTTGTTTTGCGCGCGCCCACTTTCGGAAATCTCCGCCAAGTAGCGCACGCGCGCGCCTGGAATCAGCACCGTCGCGCGCGGCTCTTTTAAGGACGTGTCGGCATTCGGCTGCCACTTACTGGCGTCCAGTTTTAGTTTGTCGCCCAACTTTTCGACGATCAGTCGACACAGATTACTAAACATCCAGGTTACGCCGGGATCGTTAAATTGGCTGGCAATCGTTGGATAAACCGGCACTTGCGCGTCTTCCATCTGGAACGCGACGCGATTGCGCTTCCACTGTTTGCGCACATCGCGCAGCGCGTCTTCAGCGCCGCGGCGATCATATTTATTCAGCACGATCAGCTCGGCGAAATCAATCATGTCGATCTTTTCCAACTGCGACGCCGCACCGTAATCCGAGGTCATCACATACATCGGGAAGTCGACCAAATCGACAATCGCCGAGTCGCTTTGCCCGATGCCAGCGGTCTCGACGATCACCAAATCAAAGTTCAGCGCTTTCAGGCAGGCGATGCAGTCAACCAGCACGATATTGGTGGCCTGATGCTGACGGCGCGTCGCCATCGAGCGCATATACACCCGATCCGAGCGCAGGGAATTCATCCGAATGCGATCGCCCAGCAGTGCGCCGCCCGAGCGCCGCCGGGTTGGATCGACGGCTAATACCGCAATACGCATCTCTGGGAAGTGTTGCAAGAATCTGTTAAGAAGCTCATCAACCACCGATGACTTACCCGCGCCGCCGGTGCCAGTGATGCCCACCACCGGCGTTTTCGCACCTGCCAGCTTCCATTCTTTGCGCTTGATTTCCAGTTCCGCGCCAGAAAGATCGCCCTCTTCTATCGCGCTCAGCATGCCCGCAATCGCGGCGTGGTCGTCGCGTTCCAACAATTTTGGCATGACGGTTTTGCGCCGATGCTTTGCGGTACGCGTCATCAGATCTTCGATCATCGCGACCAAGCCCATGCTCATGCCATCGTTCGGGTGATAGATGCGCTCCACGCCCGCCGCGTGCAATCCAGCAATTTCTTCCGGCGTAATGGTGCCGCCGCCGCCACCAAACACGCGGATATGGCCCATGCCGCGCTCGGCGAGCATGTCGACCATGTACTTAAAATATTCCATGTGCCCGCCCTGATAGGAGCTGAGCGCAATGCCATCGGCGTCCTCTTGAATGGCGGCGTTGACCACATCGGACACCGAGCGGTTGTGGCCTAAGTGGATCACTTCCGCACCCTGGCTTTGAATCAGGCGGCGCATGATGTTGATTGCGGCGTCGTGGCCGTCGAACAGGCTGGCGGCGGTAACAAAGCGAATCGGTGTGGCTTCAGACTCGCTTTGCGCAGCGATTGCGGTTGCGGTTGCAGGGGTGCTCATGGGCGGCGAACTCAGCGTGAAGGTAGGCTGAGTGTAATACGCCCAAAGTTCGCTAGGCCACCACTCTCAATTCAACTTTGGCTGGTTTGCGCGTGGGGGCAACCTTGGCTTCAAGCTCAGCGGTGTCAAAATCGTCGGTTGAAATAATCTCAAACACGGCTTTGCGCACGCGCTCCATTAGGTCGCGTTCGGCGTTTGTGATGACCGCGTTTTGCACGGCTTCTTCCAATTGCGCGCTACTGCCTTCGGCGGATTTCAGTACGCCCGCTTTGGCGGCTTTCTGCAAACGCCGTTCGATCGGTTCGGACTCGATCACTTCCGGCAAAGCCGCCAACATTTGTCCAAACGGATTATTTGGGCAGGCCGTGGTGAAGCAATATTCTGCCAAACGATCCCGCGCCGCATTCGGACTCATCAGCAGTTGCGCAACCCGATGCCCGGTGCGGTCACCCGGCGCGCGTTCGCGTTGGCCAAGCGGGAACACTATCCAACCTAAAACCCAAGCCGCTGGGCGAAACGGGAAGTTGCGCAAAGCGCCGACCAACGCGTTTTGCATTTTGAATACGCAGTCGTAAATTGCCCAAGCCAACATCGGCTGTTCGATTTCTGGGCGATTGTTATCTTCATAACGTTTTAGAATGGCGCTGGCGATGTAAAGCTGGCTCAACACATCCCCTAGGCGCGCGCTCAAACGTTCTTTGAACTTTAACTTACCGCCAAACATCAGCATCGCCATGTCCGCCAACAGTGCCAGTGCCGCGCTGTAGCGCACCAATTTTCGATAGTAGCGGCGCGTGTAGGCGTCCCCGGGCGCGCGGCCCAAATAGCTGCCAGTCAGGCCAAACCACAGTGCGCGCACGCCGTTACTCAGGGTAAAACCCATGTGGCCAAATAGCGCGCTATCAAAGGCATCTAGCTTCGCTTTCGGATCGCTCAGCGCTGCCGCCTGCATTTCTTTGAGCACATAAGGGTGGCAGCGCGTCGCGCCTTGACCAAAAATAATCATTGAGCGCGTCAAAATGTTTGCGCCTTCCACCGTGATCGCAATGGGTGCGCCCTGCCAGTAGCGCCCAATCCAGTTGCGCGGCCCCAAAATCACGCCCTTACCGGCGTGCACATCCATCGCGTCTAGCACCACCTGACGACCAAGCTCGGTCGCGTGATACTTCGCAATCGCGCTCGGCACGGAGGGTTTTTCGCCCAAATCCACCGCCGCTGCGGTCAACCGCGCGAGGGCTGTGATCGCATAAGTATGGCCGCCAATGCGCGCTAGCGCCTCTTCCACGCCCTCAAAGCGCCCGATCGATAGGCCGAACTGTTTGCGTATGCGCGCATAAGCGCCGGTTGCCAATGCGCCGGTGCGTGCACCACCGGCATTGCCCGAGGGCAAACTAATTGCACGTCCAACGCTTAAGCATTCCACCAACATGCGCCAGCCTTGGCCGGCATATTTTTGCCCGCCGATCAAAAACGACAGCGGTACAAACACGTCCTTGCCACGCACTGGGCCGTTTTGAAACGGCACGTTCAACGGCAAATGTCGACGCCCAACTTCCAGCGCCGGGGTATTGCGCGGCACCAAAACCAAGGTAATGCCGATGTCTTTTTTATCGCCAATCAGCGCATCGGGGTCATACATTCGAAACGCGATGCCGATCACGGTCGCAACCGGCGCCAAAGTAATGTAGCGCTTATCAAAATTCAGTCGCAGGCCCAAAACTTCTTTACCTTCATACATGCCTTTGCACACCACGCCGGTATCCGGAATTGAGGTTGCGTCCGAGCCCGCATAAGGATTGGTCAAACCAAAGCACGGTATTTCTCGGCCATCAGCCAAGCGCGGCAAATAATGATTTTTTTGCTCCTCTGTGCCGTAGTGCAATAACAATTCAGCAGGCCCCAGTGAATTTGGCACGGCCACCGTGCTGCCCAAAGTTGCTGACAGCGAATTGAGTTTTTGCAGCACGCAGGAATGTGCGAAGGCGGAAAAGCCCAGCCCACCGTAGGACTTAGGAATAATCATGCCAAAGAACCGATGGCGTTTGAGATAGTCCCAGACCTCCGGTGTCAAATCTGCGCGCTCGTGCGTCACTTCCCAATCGTTGGTTAGCTTACAAACTTCTTCACAGGGCCCGTCAATAAACGCTTGTTCTTCCGCCGACAGCTTAGGAGCCGGCTGGCTGAGCAATTTTTGCCAATCGGGTTTGCCGCTAAAAAGCTCGCCCTCGAAACCAACCGTACCCGCGGCAAGAGCAACCTGTTCAGATTCTGACAACGCCGGTGCGATGCGCTCATAAAACCGCAAAAACGGCTTCGTAATCAATGCTTTACGTAACGGCGTAAGATTCAAAATCAGCAACGCTGAGGCTAAAGCAGTCCAGACGCCAATATTGATTAAAGCGTGCGCCGGGCCAAATTGCGTGCCCAAACCGTAAGCGCCAGCAGCGGCGGCGATCAATAACGCTGAGCTTGGCAGCCGCGATAGTCGGAAAAATGACAGCACTAAAAACGCGGCGAATAGGCTGGCAAAGGGGATAAAATTGTTCATGTCTTGCTCACTCGGTAAACTTGGATGGTGACTAACTAATTGGACAGCGGTGAATTAAATTGTTCGGTTTTTTTGTTGCAGCATTGCGGTAAAAAAATAGACGGTTACTCACTATAATTGCGCTTTAGGTAAATCTAGTCTGGCAAGGTAATTTTCAATTTCAGTGGTAAATTGATCGTTGCGATCCCCGACAATCATGTGTGTGGCATCGCTAATTTGCCGATGCTCCGCATGTGGCACCAGGGCCTGAAAGCTCGCGATCGTACTGGCACTAACCACATCCGACTTCGCCCCCGATAGCAGCAAAACCGGGCAGCAAACTTTTGATGCAGCGGCCTCTAAGCGGGGGATATAGCGCTCCGACGCACGTGGAATGTGTTCCAACAACTGCGGATCCCAGTGCCAGCGAAATCGCCCATCAGCACCGGTGCGCAGGTGCCCGCGCAGGCGCTCAGGGTCGCGTTGATCGCGATGCGGCAAGTAGCGGGAAACTTCCGCTGCCGCCTCCTCCAACGAGGTAAATCCATTTGGGTGCGCGCGCATGAAATCAAAAATTCGACTCACGCCCGCGGTTTCCCAACGCGGCGTTACGTCCACCAAAATGATGGCGCTAAACACGTCCTCCTGAGCTTGTGCGAGCAACGCCAGCAGCCCGCCCATGGATGCGCCGATTAGAATTGGTTTTGCGCTTTGGCTCTCAATGCGCGCTAGCGCCACTAGATCTAAAACGAAATGATCCAGCTCATACGCGCCGTCGGCACTCCAAGCTGAATCGCCGTGACCGCGACCATCGAGCGCGACACCCGGCCAACCCGCAGCCGCTAGACGTTTCGCGGTGCCGCCCCAACTGAGCCGGTTTTGCCCAAAACCATGGGTAAAAATCAGGCTCGGACCGGATGCAGTCGTTACCGCAAAACGCTCAACCGCCAGTGACAAGCCATCGTGGCTGGTGAATTTGACGACATTGGCGGCGGTGTCCATACGCCAGAGTATGGAGCTGATCAAAAACGGAGTCAATACGGTGGCGTATGGAGATTGCGATTAGCGGTGACTGCCGAGGATGCGCTCGAACAGCGAATTGGATATACAGTAATATCCATTCTTCGGAAAACTTAAGCGTTTAAGGCAACTCATGGACCTACAGGTTACAAAATGGGGCAATAGTCTTGCGGTGCGCCTTCCCGCAAGTTATGCCAAAAAGATTGGCATCCATATCGGTGATTATTTGACTGCCAGCATCAATAAAAACGGCGAATTGCACTTGGTTCCGAATCACAACTATGTTGGGAAACGCGCAGTTTTAGAGAAAATCCGCTCAATGCATCAAAGTTTTCCACGCACCACCAGTGTGTTCGATGCGCTCAGAACCGATGCGCGTTATTGACCGATGGTGCGCGATCAATGATTTACCTCGATACCAGTGTCATGGTCGCTTTAATTTCCAACGAGGCATCCGCCGCTCGGATTGCCGAGTGGTTTTCTGCCCATTCCGAACCCACCATCTCCGGTGATTGGTGCAAAGTCGAATTCGCCAGCGCGCTCGCACTCAAGCAGCGCACCGGACAAATCAATAGCGATGAAAGCGCTGCTGCGTGGGCCATGTTTGGTGAGTTCTGTGCCGCCAGTTTGCGTTTGTTACCCCTAGCTACAGAAGTGTTCGACGATGCGACGGCGCTGATTCGCCAATCGAACCACGCGTTAAGAGCGGGCGACGCTTTACATTTAGCGTTGGCGCTACACGTCAAGGCACCGACGTTTTTTACCCTGGATGTGCGCCTTGCCGCCAGCGCCGGGCAGTTTGGGCTTCGCCTAGTTGACCTCGATTGCGAGCTCGGCATTTAGTCGCGACTTAAGATCAAGCCAAACACCGTAAAGTGCGCTTTGGCTTTTCCACTATCGGCGCTATTCTCCAGCGCCATATCAACTCAAACGAGCGCCCGTGCATCCGGTTATTTTCACGAAAAATTTTGCTGAGCGTTTTCGCGGGTATCTACCCGTTGTAATCGATTTTGAAACCGGCGGCTTTGATTCTGCACGCGATGCGGTGTTAGAAATTGCCGCCGTGCCGGTCGGGTTCGACAAACAGGGGCTATTGACGCCTGGAGCGGCCGTGAGCACCCACGTATCGCCATTTCCGGGCGCGAATATTGACCCGCAGAGTTTGGAAATCACCGGCATTGATGTCGACAACCCACTGCGCGGCGCGTTGGAAGAACGTGAGGCACTAGAACATATCTTCAAACCCATTCGTGTCGCGATGAAAGCCACGGGCTGCAAGCGCGCGATTTTGGTCGGGCATAACGCGCATTTCGATTTAGGCTTTCTCAACGCAGCACTCAGACGTACCGGTAGCAAGCGCAGCCCTTTTCATCCGTTTAGCGTGTTTGATACCGTGACCTTAGCTGGCCTTTGCTATGGTCAAACGGTGCTGGCAAAAGCGATGGCGGCGGCGGGATTGGTGTGGAATCAAGCTGAGGCGCACTCGGCCTTGTATGACGCGCAGCGCACTGCCGAACTTTTTTGTCTGACGGTTAATCGGCTGCGCGGTTACACGCCTCTGGATGTCACCGCACCTGCAAACGCCGATATCGGCGCCAGTGTGCTGGGATTCGCCGACGAGTTGAGCGACGGCGCCGACGCCAGCGTGATTGAGGACGAATAGCGATGCCTATTTACGAATACGAAGCGCTAAGTCCGTGTGCGGCATTGCCCGCGTGTGCCGGGCGTTTAGAGGTTTTTGCGCGCATGAGCGACGCTGAATTAACGCACTGCCCGGCTTGTGGCGTCGCCATTCAACGCGTGCTTTCTGCCTCACAAATGGCGGTGTCGAGCGCGCATTTGCTCAAGGAGAAAAACGTCACGAAAAGCGGCTTTACGCAATATCGCCGAGCCGGCGGCGGCGTATACGAAAAAACGGCGGGCAATGGTCCAAAATTTATCTCCGGCGACGACGCCAAATAAACCCAGCAAGCGATTTAAGAAACCTATTGGAGCGCAGTTGATGCAAACACTTACTAAACTACCTTTGACAATCGCCACCGCGCTTTTTATTGCCGGTTGTGCGAATACGCCAATGCCAGAGCCAAGCGCAAAAATGGCGACGGAGACGGAAGCAGCCGTTACCACCAAATATCCAACTTTTGCCCGAATGGATACGGTTGATGTCTATGGCGACGTAAAGGTTGCAGATCCTTATCGCGGCTTGGAAGAAATTGACTCGGCGCCGACCAGAGCTTGGATCGATGCGCAAAACAAAATGACGCAGAGTGTGTTGGCAACGTTGCCAGCGCGCGCGGCGCTAAAAGCACGCATGACTGAACTATGGAATTTTGAGCGCTTCGGCGTGCCATTTTCCGAAGGCGGGCGTTGGTTTATGACGCGCAATGATGGCCTGCAAAATCAAGCCGTGCTGTACACGATGGCAAGCCCGACGGCCGAGCCCAAAGTGTTGCTCGACCCGAACACACTTTCCGCCGATGGCACGATGGCGCTAAACAGTTTGAACGTATCGCCGGACGGCAAGTACCTGGCGTACTCGGTATCCGAGGGCGGTTCGGACTGGCAGGTTTGGAAAGTGCGCGACATTGCCACCGGCGTTGATTTAAGCGACAAAATTGAGTGGAGCAAGTTTAGCTCCGCCACCTGGGCACCGGACAGCAAGGGCTTTTATTACGGCGCGTTCGCCAAACCTGAGGGCGAAAACGCACTCAAGGCGGCGAATAAATTTCAGAAAGTGTATTTCCACAAATTGGGCGCAAACAACGACATGCTGGCGTTTGAGCAGCCTAGTGCACCAGATCGTTCCGCCGGTTTTACGGTCACTGACGATGGGCAATACCTGGTCAATTCGATCAGCGAAGGCACCGACGACCGAAATTTGATTTACATCAAAAAAATCGCGGCAAATGGCGATGTAGGCGCGGACTGGAACAAGTTAGTCGACCAGATTGATGCAAGTTATGGTTATGTTGGCAACGTCGGCGCTAAATTCTATTTTTTAACCACCAGCAGCGCACCAAAGTATCGACTGATTGCTATTGATCTGGATAAACCGGCGCCTGCGAACTGGCAAACGATTATCAAAGAATCTGACGCAACCCTGCTTTCAGTCAGTTTGGTCGGCAATAGTTTTATCGCCAACTATTTGCGCGATGCAAAATCTGAAGTCACCCGCGTTAGCCTAGATGGCACAAAAACCACGGCGATTAAATTGCCGGGCGTCGGCACCGTCACCGGTTTTGGCGGCAAACAAAAAGATCAGGAAACTTACTTTTCTTATGCCAGCTACACCAACCCAGCTGAGCTATTCAAGTTGGATTTGAAAACCAACGCAGTTTCTAGTTACAAAAAACCATCGTTGAAATTTAATCCGACTGACTATCAAACCGAGCAGGTTTTTTACCCCAGCAAAGACGGCACCAAAGTAGCGATGTTCATCACGCACCGAGTGGATTTGAAGTTAGATGGCCGCACACCCACACTACTTTACGGCTACGGCGGCTTCAACATTCCAATGTTGCCCGGCTTTAGCCCGGCAACCCTGGCATGGGTGGAAAAAGGCGGTATTTATGCGGTGGCGAATTTACGCGGTGGCGGCGAATACGGCGAAACCTGGCACCAGGGCGGCATGAAAACCAACAAGCAAAACGTCTTTGACGACTTTGCCGCCGCAGCGGACTACTTAATAGCCGAGGGCTATACCGCACCGAAAAGAATCGCCATCAATGGCCGCAGCAACGGCGGTTTGTTGGTGGCAGCCACCATGCTGCAACGGCCTGAGCTATTTGGCGCAGCGATCCCGGCGGTTGGCGTACTCGACATGTTGCGCTTCAATCAATTCACCATCGGCAAAGCCTGGGAAAGTGATTACGGCAGCCCACAAACCCCGGCGGAATTTGCCGCGATCTACAAATATTCGCCACTACAAAACATCAAATCCGGCGTTGATTATCCACCGACGATGGTGCTGACCGGTGACCATGATGATCGCGTCTATCCAGCGCACAGCTTTAAGTTTGCCGCCCAGCTGCAGGAAAGTTATCAGGGAAGTAACCCACAGCTGATCCGAATTGAAACCCGCGGCGGCCATGGCGCTGGCAAACCGACCACCATGCAGATTGAAGAAAACGCCGATTGGATGGCGTTTGCGGCGAAGTTTGTGGGTTTGGAGTAGCACCGACAATTTGCCAAATTCTTGGGCCAAATCAAGCGCATGAATAACATCGCCGAAGCCCTGATCCTGCGCGCGCATGAAAGCCCGGCGCGCATCGCGATGCACTTTCCAATCCAAGTGGAAGGGCATGGCGAGCGGCTAACAATCCGCTACCAAGATTTGACTTTTGGGGCATTGGAAACCCGCAGCAGCGCTATTGCCGCGGGTTTGCAACGCATCGGAATGATCGCTGGCACGCGCGTGGTGGTGATGCTGCGGCCCAGCCCTGAATTTTTTTTAGTGATGTTTGCGCTGTTCAAACTCGGCGCCGTGCCGGTTTTGATCGACCCTGGAATTGATAAGCGTGCACTGAAAACTTGTTTGGCGAATGCCACGCCGAGCGCATTTATCGGTGTTCCGTTGGCGCATGCAGCGCGTATTTTTCTGGGCTGGGGGCGTGGCTCCATTCGCACGCTTGTGACGGTGGGTCAGCGCTGGTTCTGGGGCGGCGCAACATTGGCGGAAATTGAAGCGCAGGGGGCTGGGCAGGCAGTGCCGATCACGACCGGCCCAGATGATTTGGCGGCCATTTTATTTACTTCAGGCTCCACCGGTGTACCCAAAGGCGTGGAATATCGCCATCGCCATTTTGTTGCCCAAGTTGCGCTGCTGCGTGCGGCGTTTCAGATTAAACCCGGCACCGTCAATCTACCCACTTTTCCACCCTTCGCCCTGTTCGATCCGGCACTGGGCTGCACCAGTGTTATTCCGTCGATGAATCCGATGCACCCAGCGCGCGCGGACCCTTTCAAGCTGATCAGTGCGATCCGGCAGTTTTCGGTGGCGTCTATGTTTGGCTCGCCAGCACTCCTACAAAATCTGGCGACGCACTGTCAGCAGCACAGCGTGCGACTACAGAGTTTGAAAACCGTGATCAGTGCCGGTGCGCCGGTGCCGCCCGCTTTGGTGGAATTGGCGCGGGCGATGCTGCCAACTGATGCCCAAATCTTCACCCCATACGGCGCGACCGAAGCCCTGCCGGTGTCGATTATCGAAGGCGCGGCGTTACTTGGTGAAACGCGGCTTTTAAGCGAAAACGGCGCTGGCATTTGTATCGGGCGGCCACCGCCTGAGAACAACGTGCGCATGATCGCAATCGATGACGCGCCGGTCGCATTTTGGCGCGATGCGCGCTTGTGCGACGTGACTGTGGTGGGTGAGATTACCGTGCGCGGCCCGAGCGTGACCGAGGTTTATTTCAACGCAATAGAGAAAACCGCGCTCGCCAAAATCGACGAGGATGGCGCCTGCGTGCACCGCATGGGCGATGTAGGCTATTTCGACGCGCACGGGCGGCTTTGGTACTGCGGACGCAAGGCACACCGCGTGCAAACCGCGCGGGGCACGCTCTACACCGAGCAGATCGAGGCAATTTTTAATGCCTCGGGGCTGATCTATCGCAGCGCGCTAGTGGGCGTGGGCACCGCGCCAACGCAAACGCCGGTATTGGTATTTGAGTTCGGTGCACGCACGTGGCCACCGCCAAAACGCACGGTTGAGGCCCTGCAGGCGCTTGCCGCTAGCCATCCAATGTGCGCTGGAATTAGCCGCTTTATGCTGCACGCAGAGCCGTTTCCAGTCGATATCCGGCACAACGCCAAAATTAACCGCGAACAATTGGCGCTCTGGGCAGCTAAGCATTTCGCTGGGTAGCAAGCTAACTTGTGACTTTTTTCCATGTCGCCTTCCGGCGAGACTCAATTGCCGTGTCGCCTTCCGGCGAGACTCAATTGCCGTGTCGCCTTCTGGCGAGACTCTCATCGCGCCAGCGCAGATTGATCTGTTACCCGCCGCACAGTCGCTGAACGAAACAATTTAAGCCAATTGCTAGCTTCAGTAGTTTTAAGGTAGCTTTCGCGAAAATTTACAGTCTTGGGCGCTTGTTCAGGAGTTGTGCCGCGCAAGTGACTATTTGGCGTTTTTATGACACTTTTCCGCTCACCGCTCACCGCTCACCGCTCACCGCTCACCGCTCACCGCTCACCGCTCACCGCTCACCGCT
>JANNYO010000573.1:0-2178 GCA_031410115.1 Rhodanobacteraceae bacterium
GATCACCGCGCCATCTATGCGCGAAATCACGTCCCCCGAGCGCAACCCGGCACGCGATGCGGGCGTACCGTCCATGGGGCTAACGATTTTTAATACGCCTTCCTCAACCTGCACTTCCACACCTAGGCCGGCGTAAACGCCTGCGGTTTCATCAGTGAACGCCTCTAAATCTTTGCGCGCTAAATATTCACTGTGCGGATCGAGCCGCAGCAGCAGTCCGTGGATTGCCGCCTCCATCAGGGCGTGATCGCTGATGGGCTCGACGAAACTACGCTGCACTTCGCGAAACACTTCAGCGAAGCGTGAAAGCTCCTCGACGCTGACCGGCGCGTCCTTCGGTGCTGTGTCCGCAAGTGCCGGCTCGGTGGCGGTTGCGTTGGCAAGTCCAAGTGCTGCAATTAGTGCAAAAAGCATGGCAAAAAGATTATGTAATTAACGATTTGCAAGTATCGCACACCGATTGAATTTAGAAAGCCTAGGGCGCGTCAATAATTTAACGAATGAGGGCTTTGACTTATCTGGCGTATCGCCTTCCGGCGAGACTGAGGCCAAGCTGCTGCCGGCGGGCGCGCTTAAGCCAAACCCAACCAGCGCAGCGCGGTGCCAAAATTCAGAAACGCTTGTTGCTCCGTGCGCCCTTCGGCACGCTCGGGTAAATTCGCAATCAGCGCGCCGGGGTGTTGTTCGCCCAACGGGAAAGGATAGTCCGTGCCCAGCATCACGTGATCTGCACCGACTGTGTCGATCAGATATTCCAATGCACGTTGATCGTGTACGCAGCTGTCGAAAAATAGGCGCGGTAGGTATTCGCGCGGGTTGCGGGCGTTGTCGGTGGCAACCAAATCTGGGCGCATGCTAAACCCATGCTCGATGCGCCCTAGGGTGTAAGGGAAGGCGCCGCCGCCGTGGGCAAAGGCGACGCGCAGTTTGGGATTTCGCTCCAACACGCCGCCAAAAATCAGCGAGCACGCGGCGCGCGATTGTTCCGCTGGCATGCCAACTAACCATGGCAGCCAATATTTTGGCATCGACGCGGTGCCCATCATGTCCCAAGGGTGCACCAGCACGGCGACGCCCAAGTCCGCACACGCGGCAAAGAAATCGGCGAGCTCGGGCGCATCTAAATTCCAATCGCCAATGTGCGAGCCGATTTGCACACCGACCAAGCCCAGCTCGTGCTTGGCACGCTGCAATTCTTTTACTGCCAACACCGGATCCTGCAACGGCACCGTTGCAAGCGCATGATAGTTTTGCGGCAGTGCATTGCACACCTCGGCCATGTGATTATTCAATGCCCGGTGTAATTCAAGTGCCTGGGCACCGGGAGCCCAGTAACAAAACATCACTGGCACGGTGCTAATAACCTGTTCCGTGACGCCAAATTTTCGGTATTCCTCGACCCGCAATGCGGGATCCCAAGTATTCGGCCACACTTCGCGAAAGAATTTGCCGTCTTTGAAAATGCGGTGCTGCTCAGTGCCGTCGTAACTCAGGCTGTGCTCAATACTTGGGAAGCGCTGGTCGCCATATTTAGTCGCCAAGTCCGGCCAATCGCGCGGCAAAATATGGGCGTGGGTGTCAATTTTTCGCATCACCTACCCGGCACTAGCAAAAGCCGCAGGCCCTTCGCTCATCAATAAGTGCACACTCTTTTCTGCCTCTGCAGCGAGCTGATCTGGCGCTTGATTGCCGGCTTTACGCACATGTGCTGGCCAGACCGGGCCACTGGTGGCATCAACGACAAGCGGCACGACGCCACATGCACGATTTCTGCCGCCGCGTTTGCTCAAATACACGGCGGTATCAGCCATGAACAAAACATCTTCTTGGCTGACCGCTTTGGGCGCGCTACGGTTCCAAGGAAAAGGTGCCCAGCCGATGGATGCAGTGACGCGCAGCTGATGACCACTTGGAATCACAATCGGCCGATCCGCAAGCGCCGACATAATGCGATGCGCAAACACCGCGCCGTCGTCGCGTCGAACGCGTCTGGACACCACCAAAAACTCCTCGCCGCCCCAACGCATCAGCGAATCGCCGGCGCGCGCAGCGCTACGCAGCCGCTTTGCCACTTCAACCAGCACAACATCTCCGGCGTCATGCCCGTAGGTATCGTTGATGTTTTTAAAATGATCTAAATCGAAAATATACAGCACCAAATCATCACCGGCATCGCGG
>JANNYO010000574.1:0-9711 GCA_031410115.1 Rhodanobacteraceae bacterium
TCCAGCCCAAAAAAAACGCCGACATTGGCCGACGTTTTAAACTGCTTAAATTATTTGTTTTCCTTGGAAAAACATCCGGCACAAGCTTGTGTTACTTGATCTGCAAAGATTCAAGCGATTTGCCCGCCGCCAATGCCGCACGCACCCACAAAGGCTTCAAACCGCGACCCGTCCAAGTTTTATCGGAACCTGGATCTTGGTATTTTGCCTTTGCCGGACGGCGCACTTTGTCTGAAGTGGCGGTGGCGGAACTTACCTTGGATGCACTGCCACCAATTAATTGCGCCGCGTCATAACCATGTTCTTTCGCCAGCGCAAACAGCTTCGCGCGAACTTCTGCTACTTCCGTTTTTTCAATTTCGACAATACGCTTTTTCGCTTTTTCGATCAGTTCGTGTAGGTCTTTCGTTTTTAGATTTGACAAATCCATGATTAAGCTCCGGGTTTTAGGGTTAACTACCCGCGAACTATAATAATTTTCCCCTGAAATGAAAAGCTTATTTTCTATTTGCGATTTTACCGCGCTTATGGAAATAATTTACGGTTCCGCCACACGCCGTCTAAATATTCATGCCGGGTACGTTCGTGCAAGCGATGTGCGGCACCAAACCAAAACTCTAACATCGTCGGCAACACCCGAAATCCCGACCAGTGTGGCGGCCTAGGCACCGGCAAATCGGCAAATTGACGCGTAAATGCGGCAATGCGATCCGTCAAAATGTCGCGCGATTCGAGCGTTTGTGATTGCAGCGATGCCCACGCGCCAATTTGGCTATCGCGACCTCGACTTTGGAAATAGTGATCGGCATCGCTGTCGCTGACGGCTTCGATGACGCCTTCAATTTTTACTTGCACCTGGTTTTGCAGCGTTTTCCAGAGAAAAAGCAGCGCCGCGTGCGGATTTGCCAGCAACTGCTGGCCTTTGTTGCTGGTGTAATTGGTGTAAAAGACAAAACCACGTTCGTCAACGCCTTTGAGCAGCACTGTGCGCGCGGAAATTCGGCCATCCAGGGCGCTACTGGCAAGCGTCATCGCGGTCGGCTCTGGATCACCTGCGTCGGTTGCAGCCTGCAATAAAGCGCGAAAATCCGCCAGAAGGCTGGGCGGCGGCGGCGTAGGAAGTTCGTTGTTCAAGCGCTCGATACTCAAAATGGTTTAACGATGACGAGTGCCACAATCGCAAGCAAAAACGCGGCTGGGATTTCGTTAAAAAGCCGCATCCATTTACTGGTTTTAGTATTTGTGCCAGCAGCAAGTTGCTTTGATAAAACGCCGCAGTAAATATAATAGCCAAACAACAGCGCGACCAATGCCAGCTTAGCGTGCAGCCATCCTTGTTTCATATACAGCGGCGAAAGCTGGACGTTCGCTATTAGCACCGCCATGCCAAACAATAGCATGAGCCCAAAGGCGACATGACCGAGTAAATAAGTGCGTCGTGTCCAGTCGCAGAATTTCGCACGCGTACCGGAATCTGTGGTTTCGATGTGATAGATCATCAGTCGGGGCAACATAAAAAGCACGGCGAACCAGGTCACCATAAACACTACATGGAAGGTTTTTAGCCAGGCCATATTTTTCCTTGTTATTGCGTTAAATTTAGATGTTTTGCGCGGCAAAACGGGCGGCAAAACGGAATGAATTCTGACTAATTTTCGCCGACGGGAACCCGCGTCAGCTTGCCTGATTTTAAGTCCAAGCGCAGCAGTTCATGCGCGTTTTGGTTGGCAATCCACAGTGCGTTATCAGCCAGCGTTAAACCGGCAGGTTCCTGTAGTTTGTAATTAACGTTCAGGGTTTTGACTTCGTTTTTAACCGGCGAAAACACTTTAATTTTGTTGTTATAGCTGTCAGCAATCCAAAGCACGTTGCGCTGATGGTCAAAGCATGCGGCAGTCGGATGCTGCAATTTCGCCAAACTCGCAGGGCCATCGCTATCACCGCAATCGTAAAGCCCTTCGCCAACCAAAGTACTGACGACTAAATCATTTAAACGAACTTGCCGCAAAGCCGACGATGCGCTGTCCAAAACATACAAAAACTCTTTGCCCAGTGCCAGCGCGGTGGGTTGCGCAAAATTTGCCGCCATCAGCGCACCATCCGCCACACCTTCTTCGCCACTACCCGCGACGCGCGAAGCGTTGTTGCGCAGCAAATCAAACGCCCAAACCTGATGGCGCCCGGCAAGACTGACGTAAAGTTTGTCTTGATGAAACACGCAATCGGTTGGTGAGGCCAGCATCAGCGTTTTTGACGGCCCGTCCTCCGGTGCGCTGTTGCCTTGCCGACCATTGCCGGCAAGCGTGTCGAGTTGATCGTTTGCCAAAAACCGTACCCGGCGTATCGCGTGATTGCCGGTGTCGCAGATAAACAGCATGTCTTTGCCGATGCAGATGCCGGTCGGCTCACGCATGCCAGCTTCCGCGCCCATGCCATCCCAAAATCCTGCGTTGCCCGAGCCAAAAATACGTGTTACGCGGCCTTCAAAGCTGCATTCCAGTACGCGGTTGTGGCTGGTGTCAGAAATATACAGGCGTTCCGCGCTGGCGCACAGTTTGCTTGGGAACTGTAAAAACGTACGTGCTTCCGGCTTTTTCGCAATCGGCGCGGGCTCAGACGAGCGAATACCTTTGAGCGATGCGGCGCCGATTAGCTCGGAAATTTTTGCTTCGAGTGCGGCTTTTTGCCCCTCACCCACATACATTCCAACCAGCTTGCCTTCGGCGTCCAACAGTACCGACGTCGGCCACGCAGACACAGCAAAACGCCGCCAAAGTTGCCATTGCGGATCATTGATTACCGGGTGGCGAATAAACCAGCGGTTGATGGTTTTCAACACCACCGCCGCGCTGCTTTCGTAGCTGTGCTTGGGCGTGTGTACACCAATCACGCACAGGCCCTCGATAAATTTGCCTTCCAGCGACTTGATCTCCGCCAATGCCTGCTGACAGTGCACCGAGCTGCCGGTCCAAAAATAAAACAGGCTCACGCGGCCGCGCAGCGCGCTCAACGGCACAGGACTTGAATTGACCCACTCCAAATCGCTCGGCAGATCATGCAAATAAATCGGTGCGACAGCAGCCATGGGCGTTTGCTCGTTGAGTGGACGGTGGTGAGAGTCTGAGTGTAGTTACTCCGCTGTGGGAGTTCTAGCGATTCCTATTTTCCAACGCACGCTCAACCCCTACGCCACCACCACCCGGTTACGCCCGGCATTTTTTCCCGCGTACAGCGCCGAGGTTAACCGCAACTACGTCTACGGTGCCAATAGTTCCCGAGAAAATGGCGTCGCTGCAAGAATTGGTTCGCAGTAAGCGAAATATTTTGCCGCGCTCGTCGGTCTAGGCCATGATCGGGATAACCAGGAGAGCGAGATGCAAAATGCCGAGCCAGTAGCGAAAACAGCTGCGCGCAGCAGCTATCTCTATCTGCGCCACCGCTGGCCGATTCGCCTGATGCACTGGATCAACGTCGCCGCATTTTTGATTATGCTGATGAGCGGGCTTGCGATTTTCAACGCACACCCGACCCTCAATTGGGGTCTGTCTTCTTATGGCGACAGCCCCGTCGTATTAGACATTAGCGCCCAGCCCAGCGCTGCTATCGGTGCCGTTCCCGGGCAACGCATCGGGCAAACCGAAATACTTGGTTACCGCTTCAACACCACCGGCGTGTTGGGGCGTTCGAAAAATTCGGCGGGCGTTTGGGTTGATCGAGCATTTCCCTCATGGCTCACTATCCCAGGATTTTATTCGCTCGCATTCGCGCGGGATTGGCATTTTTTCTTTGCCTGGATTTTTGTCCTCAATGGCTTTGCCTATGTCGGATACAGCGCATATACCCGGCATTTGCGGCGCGATATGTGGCCCACCGGCAGCGACATGCGCGGCATTTGGGTTTCAATTAAAGAACACATCCGCTTTAAGCACCCGCAGGGCGAAGCCGCGCGAACCTACAACGTGCTACAAAAGCTGACCTATTTATTCGTCATTTTTGGCCTGCTGCCGCTGGTCATTTTGATGGGCTGGGCGCTGTCGCCGGGCATGAACGCGTTTGCCGCTGGCTGGGTCGATTTATTTGGCGGGCGGCAAGCTGCGCGCACCCTGCACTTCATCGCCGCATGGGCGTTGGTGGCGTTTATGCTGCTGCACGTTTTTTTAGTGATCGCCTACGGTTTTTGGAATCACATGCGCTCAATAATTACCGGGCGCTATCGCCTAGATTTGGCGACCGAGGCCAAGAATGACGCGCTTGGTTTAAGTGACTTGGTAAACGTCCCGGCCCAAAGCGACGCAACAAATCCTGCGGAACTGGCGACACGGCAATCCAATCCGGAACAGGCGACACGAAAAATAAGTCTCTCGCCGATGAGCGAAACAACAAACATGGAGCGCAAAGATGGCCAGTGATCCAGAAAATATCGTCAGCAGCAAACGCAAATTTCTAACGCGCGCAATCACCGCGCTCAGTGGCGCGGTACTCGCCGGCTGCGATCAATTAACCATGACGCCGTGGTTTAGCAAAATGCTGCGCGGCGGCTCAAATTTTTCTTACAAGGCCCATCGCGGCATTATTGGTGATGCGCTGGCGCAAGAGTTCACGGAAAGCGATTTGTCCTTCACGCTGTCCCCCAGCGGCGCGCGCATTCCCACCTTTCGCGGCAATGGCACCACCAACCCGATGAGTGCGCATTATCAGGCGCTGGCGCGCACCGGTTTCACCGATTGGTTTTTGACCGTCGATGGCTTGGTCGAACAGCCGCTGAAACTGTCGCTGAGCGACTTAAAAGCACTGCCCAGCCGCACGCAAATCACCCGGCACGACTGCGTCGAAGGCTGGAGCGCGATTGGCAAATGGCAGGGCGTGCAATTGACCCGCGTGTTAGCACTGGCAAAACCCAAAGCCAATGCACGCTTCGTCGTGTTTCGCTGCGCCGACCCAATGATGGCGGACGGCAGCAACCCGTACTATGAAAGCATTGATATGCACGACGCGCATCATCCGCAAACCATTTTGGCCTATGCGCTCAACGATAAAACCCTGCCAGTCGCCAACGGCGCGCCGATTCGGCTGCGCGTGGAACGCCAGCTGGGCTACAAGCAGGCGAAATACATTATGCGCATCGAGCTGGTCGAAAGTTTTGCTGAAATCGAAGGCGGCAACGGCGGCTTCTGGGAAGATCGCGGCTACGCTTGGTATGGGGGATTGTAGCTTACATGACGCGAATCGCTATGCAGCGCGCGCAGTACACGCAAGCCGTGCTCAGGGCCATCCAAGGCGTTCGGGTAGCGCGGAATACTGGAAATTCGCACGAATCCAAGCTCGCTGAGCGGGCAAGTCGCAATCATGTGAGGGCCGCTCGCGTACCAGCGCCTCACAATATCCTGATGCACATGCATAGGATCGAACAGCGCACGAAATACGTTGACGTCCAGTAAAAACGCCGTTTGGTTTAACAACGTTGCTGGGCTCATTCCAGTTCGTGGGCTCATTCCAGTTCGTCACGCAGCATTTCGCCGAGTTGGTCGGTCTGCACGCCATTTCCAACCCCTACACTATCACCCGGTTACGCCCGGCATTTTTCCCCGCGTACAGCGCCGTGTCCGCACGCGCAATCACCTTTAAAATAAGTTCGTGATGCCAAGCACGACATCCATCACAGTTTCCTTGCTCAACGAGACAGTTTGGCGTGAAAACGAGAAAAAACGAGTTGAACAGCTGTGAGTGCGCAAGTATTTTCGGGCGCGCAGTCAAGCCAGTTTCAGACGTTCGCGTCTGCACGCTAGCGGCTCGCTCGGGCAGAAACGATTGCGACCTAAAAAAGGATATGAGATGAAGCTAAATAACTCGTTGATTGTGTTGCTCTTAGTGATCGGGATGGCGGTGTCAACCGCGAACGCTCAGATCCCGCGCGTAGCGGATGGATCGGCCATAGCACCCGAGGTTGAGCAACTCGTGCAGGGCGGTTCGGGGTTGCGAACATTAATCGCGATCGAAGCTGCTGCTGACGATGTGATCTACGGTCAACGCGCCGGTGGTTTCGAGGACGCCAACGCGGATACGCCCGCGGATGACCGACAAGCAGCACGATTTCTAACCCAGGCAACTTTTGGGCCAACGCTAGCGGAAATGGCGGTGGTCAAATCTATCGGATACCGCGCGTGGATTGATCGCCAAATCGCCTTGGAGCCGACGTTGCACCGGCCAGAGCTGGAAAATATGACGATTGCCAGTTTGCAAACCGGAACAACCAGCGTCAACGCACTGAATGCGGCGCGAATAGAGCGATGGTTTGAGTCCGCTGTCGACGGCCGCGACCAGCTGCGACAACGCATGTCGTTCGCACTTTCGCAGATACTGGTGGTTTCTGACGTCGGCCCCTTGGGCAAGGAGCCGCTCAGCGTTGCGGAATACAACGATATCTTGACGCGCAACAGCTTTGGGAACTACCGCAATTTATTATCAGAAGTTACCTACAGCCCGATGATGGCCAGATACCTGACCGCGTTGCGCAATCAAAAAACAGATTGGACCTTGGTTGCTAACACGCTCACGCCCAGCTTGGTTTCGCCTGATGAAAACTTCGCCCGCGAGGTTATGCAGCTGTTCTCCATTGGTCTGATTCAGCGCAATCGCGACTTCAGCCCGGTTCTCGCTGGCGGCGTGCCGCTGTCAACGTATACGCAAGACATCATCAGCCAGACCGCGCGCGCATTTACCGGCTTGACCTACAGCTGCAGCGCCCCTGTCAACTACGGCACATTTACCCTGAGCCACAACTGCGGCTGCACCGGCATTGCGTGCAATTTTTCCACCACGGCTTTTTTCTCCACGCCGCCACGGCGCCCTGGAATCATGGGCGAAACCACACCATTGCTGCATCCTGATATTTATCGGCCCATGATGTGCAATCCGCGCTACGCCGATACCGGGCGCTCGCAAACTGCCACCAATAACTATGCAATATTACCAGTACCGAACAATACCAAGCTGATTGTTGGTGGCGTCACCATCCAACCCAGCCCCGCAGCGTGCTACTCGACAACGCCAGCCGCAGACCAGCAGAGCTGTGTCAACTACTGTAATGATCAAGTTGGCACCGTCGTCGATACGCTTTACAGCCACCCGAATGTCGCGCCGTTTATCTCGCGTCAGCTGATTCAACGATTTGTCACGAGTAATCCGTCCGGCGCCTATATTGACCGTGTTGCAGCGGTGTTTGAAAACGACGGTAGCAACGTTCGCGGAAATTTTGCGGCGGTGATTCGAGCGATACTGCTGGACACCGAAGCGCGTTCCAATACGCCTGCCGCAAGCTTTGGCAAACTGCGCGAGCCGCTGCTGCGCTTGACGACCCTGTGGCGCGCATTGGATGCGCAGTCCTCGAGCACGGGCTTGTTTGGAATCAGCGCACCGCAAACGGTTTTTATCCAGCGTCCGCTCGGTGCTGCGAGTGTGTTTAATTTTTATGAGCCAGATTTCCAACAGCCTGGCGAGATCGCCAATGCAGGCTTGTTCTCACCTGAGTTTCAAATCGTTGATGAGTCTTCTGCGATTTCCGCGGCTGATGCGCTCTATACCTATGTGTTTTCTGGCTACAACACCAACCCATCGACCTCGACACCGTTCAATATTCCGGGCAACCGAGCATATCTGCCGCCCGAACTCATCGATAGCCTGCCCAATACCAATGCAGCGCTGTTAGACGTGCTCAACCAGCGCATGCTGGCAGGGCAAATGCGGGCCGAGACCAAAACCAAACTCCTGACACTTCTGGATGTCGGAATGAGCACCGCGGACAAGCGTCGGCGTGCATTGAGCGCGATTCACTTAATTGCTATATCCCCAGAGTTTGCCGTGCAACGTTAGCGAAGCAAGCCGACGCAGAATGATTAAAGCCAAGCACGTTTGCTGACAAACGTTCACTGACAATAAGGAATGACCCATGTCTAGACAATCCATCGAAAACCGAAGAACTTTCTTAAAGCAACTCAGCGCCACCTTCGCCGCCGGCGCTAGCGCGAGTTTTTTGCCGCAGCTGATGCTTAGCTCCAAAGCCAGCGCTGCTAGCGCGTCCGCTCTGGGCGGGCCGCATCGTGCGCTGGTGTGTCTGTATATGGCTTCTGGAAACGATTCCTTCAATTGGCTCATGCCACGTGATTCGGAAGTCACCGGCTCGCACTATGACCGTTACCGTAGTGCGCGGGGTGGCGTATTTAGTGGCGCCAATCCGTCCGGGTTGGCGGTAGCCTACAATGATTTGTTGCCGATCAGCCCGAGCAATTTGACGCAGAATTTTGGACTACATCCATCGTGCGGAAACTTTAGTCTGACCGAGGGCGCGGTAACGCAGAATCACTTGGGCATCCACAGTTTGTTCAATTCCGGAAAAGCCGCGTTTGTCTGCAACGCCGGAACTTTAGTTCGACCCGTCACGCGCGATGAGTACAACGCTGGTGCCGCGCGCCCGGCTGAGCTGTTTTCGCACAACAACCAGGCCCTGCAGTGGCAAATTGGCCAAAGCGCCGTCAACTCGCAAAGCCAATACGGCTGGGGTGGAAGAATTATTAGTCAGGTGGCACCGCAAAATTTACCGAACGGGCTGTCCAACACCATTTCCGCCATCGGCCAAACGCGGTTTTTGTTAGGCGACAACGTCACCCCGTTTCAATTGGCTGGCAATGGCGTCAACCAACTGGACAACTATGCGATCGCCGGTACCAGCAACTTTCAGGCGCAGCGCCGTGCGGTGTTGAACGATTTGCTGGACGACGCATACGCCCAGCCCTTCAGCAAAGAGTACGCCACCATTATGCGGCGTTCGATTTCGGTTGGCGAAGATCTGGCCACAAGGCTCGCCGCGGCAAGCGGCAACGTCAGCACCTTGTTCCCGGGAAGCTCGATCGCCAGTCAACTGCAGATGGTGGCTCGGCTCATTAAAGTCAGTCGCAGCGCGCTATCGGCGCAGCGCCAAGTCTATTACGTCAGTTTCGGTGGCTTTGATTTGCACAATGGCATGTTTGAATCGGGCCAACCGCTTACCAGCAGCGGGCACGGCGCTCTGTTGACGGAGCTTAACCAAGCGGTCGGTGCGTTTTGGGCCGCGATGAATGAAATTAGCGCAGAAAACGATGTCACAGTGGTCACGATGAGTGATTTCGCCCGCACGCTAACCAGCAATGGCGATGGCTCCGATCACGCCTGGGGCGGCAATTTGATGGTGATGGGGGGCGGCGTGATCGGCAATAAACTGTACGGAACCTATCCACAAATGATTGTCAACAACAATAACAATCTCGCCAAAGATTGGAGCTTCTCACGCGGCCAATACATACCCACAACGGCGGTTGATCAAGTCGGGGCGACGTTGGCGAAATGGATGGGCGTCACGGATATCAATGCCATGAACACGATCTTTCCCAATCTCGACACTTTTGGCGTGCGCGATTTGGGGTTTATGTCGGCCTAGCGGGTAAGAAGTCTCGCCGCAAGGCGACACGGCAGACAAGTGCTCAAGTAGCGCCAGCGGTCGCGCCAACGTCACTGCTTGAGGCTCCCCTGTGGCTTCGGCTCGATCAACCTGCAAAAATTTAAACGATCGCAGGCCGAATCACGCCTGCGGCCCGCTAGTTTTCGCGAAAACTGGTTGCCGTGTCGCCTTCCGGCGAGACTTTTGCGTCGGCGTTGGGCTAGTGGACGGAAGATTTTTGC
>JANNYO010000575.1:0-1724 GCA_031410115.1 Rhodanobacteraceae bacterium
CATTTTGCCAGTCAGCGTGACGCTTCCCGCGCCCTGGGCGTTGAGGGCTTGATGCTGAAAGAAAAGCAATCGCAATACGGGCAAGGCCGCACCAAAAGCGATGGTGTTTGGTGGAAATGGAAGATTGATCCGTTCAATGTCGACGCGGTACTGATCTATGCGCAGAGCGGGCACGGACGTCGCGCGAATCTCTACACTGACTTCACTTTCGCGGTATGGGACGGCGAGAGGGACACGCTGGAGCGCAAATTAGTGCCCTTCGCCAAAGCGTATTCGGGATTGACGGACGAAGAATTAAGGCGAGTCGATGCCATTGTTCGGAAAACCACCAAGGAAAAATTCGGCCCGGTACGCAGCGTGGATCCGACCATGGTGTTCGAGTTGGGTTTTGAAGGTATCGCGCTCAGCGCGCGCCACAAAAGCGGCATAGCGGTGCGCTTTCCACGCATTTTGCGCTGGCGCAAGGACAAAAACATCAGCGATGCAGACACCTTAGCGGGCCTGCAAAAGCTACTGTCCGAGGCGTCAGCGAAGGATTTGGACGAGGCAAGTGCTGCCTTAGCAGCACGTCCAGCATCAACAAGTACGCTCGATGCGGCGTCATGACAGCAGCGCAAACAAACACGACGCGGGCTGACACGACGCTGGTAGACACAACGCTGGCAGACACCTGGTTTGATAGCTTGGGCTGGACCGCGTTGCCATTTCAGCGCGAGGTCTGGCAGGCGGTGGCGAACGGTGAATCGGGCTTGCTGCACGCCACGACCGGTGCCGGTAAAACGTATGCGGTGTGGTTAGCTGCTTTGAATCGATTTGCCGCGCTGCCAGATAAAACTGCCGCGCCCACGGCATTACCGAGTGCGCGCAAACGGCTGGCTGCTGTGCCACTGACGGTATTGTGGGTCACGCCGATGCGCGCGTTGGCCGCCGACACCGAGCGCTCGTTACAGCTGCCGCTGGACGCGTTGCAATTGAGCTGGACACTGGCTAGCCGCACCGGCGATACCAGCGCCGCACAACGTGCCAGGCAAAGCCGCAGGCTGCCAAGCACGCTGATCACCACGCCAGAAAGCCTGAGCCTTTTACTTTCGCGCGAGGACGCGAAAGAGATTTTTGCTACCTTAAAAATGGTGGTGGTCGATGAATGGCACGAATTGATCGGCAACAAGCGCGGCGTGCAGCTGCAGTTGGCATTAGCGCGGTTGCGCCAATGGCAGCCGGCGCTAATCACCTGGGGCCTATCCGCGACGTTAGGCAATTTGCCGCATGCAATGGACGTGCTGTTAGCGCAGCAAAACGGCAAAATTGTGCAAGGGAAATTGGCAAAAGATTTGCAGGTCGACACGCTTTTACCGGCGGCCATTGAGCGTTTCCCGTGGGCTGGCCATTTGGGTTTACGCATGTTGCCGCAGGTCGTCGCTGAAATCGAACCCTGTGCTTCCGCGCTGATCTTCACCAACACCCGTGCGCAAGCCGAGCTTTGGTACCAAGCACTGCTGGAAGCGAGGCCAGACTGGAGCGGTTTGATCGCGCTGCACCATGGTTCGCTGGACCGCGCTGTGCGCGAATGGGTTGAAATTGCAATAAAAAACGCACGCTTGAAGGCGGTGGTGTGCACCTCAAGTCTGGATCTAGGCGTCGATTTTTTGCCGGTCGAACGCGTCTTTCAAATCGGCTCGCCCAAAGGCGTAGCCAGATTGATGCAGCGCGCCGGCCGCTCAGGC
>JANNYO010000576.1:0-4510 GCA_031410115.1 Rhodanobacteraceae bacterium
GCGATGAGCGACACGGTAGACATGAGTCCTGAGAGGTAGTGTCTTCAGATTTGCTCATACGATTGCGATATCGAACTTGTTAGGAAGGTAGTCGCGCAGCCACGGATTTTCTTACAGGAATCGTTGCCAGCTACGCTAAAAGACAGACAGAGTCCGATTTGAACTTGATTCGGCAGCACCGTGGCGAGGCCAACTGGCTCGGCTTGGCCGTCCAGTTATGCCTGCTGCGCTATCCGGGCTATGCGCTGGCGGTCAACATGCTAGCGCCGGATCTAATCATCCAGTGGATATCCCGACAAATACAAAGCGATGCCGTCGCTTGGTCGCAGTATGGCGTGCGAGATCAGACCCGACGCGAACACTTCCAAGAAGTGCGCTGCTCGCGGCCAAAGCTCTGGAGACACTGCGGCAGCGGAACATCATTCTACCGACCCGGGCAGTCATTGAGCGAGTCTGCGCGGAAACCGTGACGCGCGCCCATCGACGGATCTACCGAGCACACCTCCAATCGTTGCACTGAAGTTCCTAAAACTTAACGGCGCCAGATTTTGTAAAATTGATTCTGAGATGAGGCGAGCACCAACCTTGAAAGCCCGGCCCGAACCCGCCACCATCGGCATCCGTTTTCCTTTGGTTTTCCATCAATTATGGCAAATGACTACAACGCCGCCGATATCGAGGTACTGCAAGGCCTAGAACCGGTGCAGCGCCGGCCCGGCATGTACACCGACACCACGCGCCCGAACCACTTAGCGCAGGAAGTCATCGATAACGCCGTTGATGAGGCGCTGGCCGGACACGCCAAGCGTATTGACGTCAATCTCTACACGGATGGCAGCTGTGAAGTTGTCGACGACGGTCGCGGCATGCCGGTAGATATCCACCCGGAACATAAAGTGTCAGGCGTCGAGCTGATTCTGTGCCGGCTGCACGCCGGTGGTAAGTTTTCTAACAAAAATTATGCCTTCTCGGGCGGCCTGCATGGCGTCGGCGTTAGTGTGGTCAACGCGCTTTCGGACCGGCTCGATGTGCACATCAAGCGCAACGGCCAGGAATACCACATGGCGTTTGCACATGGCGCTAAGACCTCAAATTTGACCGTGGTCGGTGAAGTCGGCAAACGCAACACCGGTACCCGCGTGCGTTTTTGGCCGGAGGCGAAGTATTTTGATTCAAACCGCATTTTGACCAGCAAGCTTGAACATTTATTGCGCGCCAAAGCGGTGCTTTGCCCCGGTTTAGAGGTGATTTTGTGGGACGAAGCGACCGGGCAAAAGCAGCGTTGGTTCTACCAAGACGGCTTAAAAGACTATTTGCGTGGGCAGTTGGCGGATCAATTCTTACTGCCCGCCGAGCTATTTTGCGGTGCCGTCAAAAAAGAACACGATCAAACCGATTGGGCCCTGGCATGGCTGCCTGAGGGCGAATTGGTGCAAGAAAGCTACGTCAATTTAATCCCGACCAGTCAACACGGCACCCACGTTAATGGCATGCGCAGCGGCCTGACCGACGCCATTCGTGAATTCTGCGAGTTCCGCAATCTGCTGCCACGCGGCATTAAACTGGCGCCAGAAGATGTCTGGGAACGCTTGAGTTTTGTTTTGAGTTTCAAGCAAATGGAGCCACAGTTTTCCAGCCAAACCAAAGAGCGCTTGTCCAGCCGCACCGCCGCACCGGTGGTGTTAAGTGCACTGCACGATGCGTTTAGTTTATGGCTTAACCAGCACATTGAGGTGGCAGAAAAAATTGCCCAATTGATTATTGAGCGGGCGCAGGCGCGGCTGAAAACTGAGAAGCAAATCACCCGCAAAAAAATAACCAGCGGCCCTGCCCTGCCGGGGAAATTGGCTGATTGCGTCAGCCAAGATTTGAGCCGCACCGAGCTGTTTATCGTCGAAGGCGAATCGGCGGGCGGCTCGGCGAAACAGGCGCGGGAAAAAGACTTTCAGGCGATTTTGCCGCTGAAAGGCAAAATTTTAAACACCTGGGAAGTGGAAAGCGGTGCGGTGCTTGCCTCCCAGGAAGTGCATGATTTAGCCGTCGCAATCGGCATGGACCCAGGCAAAGGTGATTTGAGCGGCCTGCGCTACGGCAAAATTATTATTTTGGCGGACGCGGACTCCGACGGTTTGCACATTGCCACACTCCTGGCGGCTTTGTTTCTAAAACACTTCCCAGCCCTGGTGCAAGCCGGCCACGTTTACGTCGCGATGCCGCCACTGTTTCGCGTGGACGTGGGCAAAAAAGTGCATTACGTGATTGATGAGTCGGAACTCAACGCGCTTTTAGAAAAGCTCACGCGTGACAAGGTGCGCGGCAAACCGGACGTGACGCGCTTCAAAGGCTTGGGCGAGATGAACCCCTCGCAATTACGTGAAACCACGATCAATCCGGACTCGAGAAAACTGGTGCAATTGTTCGCGGGTGATCCTGAGCCCACAGCTGAACTTATGGATATGCTGCTCGCGAAAAAGCGCGCGTCGGATCGCAAAGAATGGCTAGAGCGCAAGGGCGATATGGTTGAGGTGGTTTGATGGGGCCCAAGAATGGTTCGCAGCCTAATCATAAAAGCTTTGCAGCAGGTCTCTGCATTTGCCTTTGTGCCTGTACCCCCAGCCCGACGGCTACAAACGCGAGCGCGCCACCGCTGCAATTCGAACTCGCCACGCCCACTCATGCATCGCCTGAAATTTTGGCTTACCGAAAAACACTGGCAGACAGCACGCTTCCCGCATTAGCGCTCGCGCTTTCCGGTGAATCTGCTGCGGCGCAAATGCTGGCTTTGGCGCACCCGCCGCTTGCCGCTCAGCTGCAAATAGACGGCAAAAAATTGCGTGCGGAAGTTATGGCGGTGTCGCCGTTACGGGTCAGCGATGTCACCGATGAAATTTCTGAATGCAAAGTTAGCCGCTGCTATCGGGTCGATATTTATGATTTTGCCCGCAACACCACGCTGATTGGCACCGCCGATTTGACGCAGCAGAAGATGCTGAGTTGGCGCGCTGACCCTGGGCATCAGCCGGAAATCCCCGAGCGGTTGAAGAATTTGGCGATTCATTTGGCGATCCGGTCTGCTGAGGTGAAAGAAGCGCTGGGCGGCGTTGCGCCAAATTTTACCGAAGCGCAAATGGCGGGCACTAAATCTGCGCTCAACGGTACGCGCTGCGAGCGATCCCAGCATTTGTGCGTTGCGCCGACGTTTGTGCAGGGCAATATTGCGATCTGGGCAATTGTGGATTTGACCGATTTTCAGCTCGTCGGCGTGCAGTGGACGGACGTGGGCGATCGCGTCGCAGGCGATTTCGCTACGCCAATGCCGACCGAGCAAAGCCTGAGTGATGCGGCAATCATGGCGCGCTACTGCGAAAAAAATTCCGTGATCGAGCGCTTGGGCTGGAAATTAGATTACATGTTGACCGCAAGTGATGGCTTGCGCATTTCTGGCGTGTCTTTTCGCGGCAAACCACTCTTGGAAAGTGCGAAATTAGTTGATTGGCATGTCAGCTATTCCGAGCGCGAGGGTTTTGGCTACTCTGATGCAGTTGGCTGCCCCAGCTTCAGTTCGGCGGCGGTGCTGCCTTTTGCTGCACCGAGCGTTACCGAGATCAAAGTCCTTGGAAGCGCAAATGGCGTGGCGACCGGATTTAAGCTGGAGCAAGAGTTTCGCAGCCTAGGGTGGCCGGGCGCGTGCAACTACAGCTATCGCCAGAGTTTCGAGTTTTATGCTGATGGCAGCTTTCGCCCGACCGCAGCGTCCATTGGTGCGGGCTGTGGCAACGATGGCACCTATCGACCGGTGCTGCGGATCGAGCCATTTGGCGCGGACTGGCGCTTTGAGCAGCTAGATGTCGCGCAATTTGAATCTGTAGCGCTCGAGCGCTATTTCCCGGCAAATGGCGCTGTGGATGCCAGCGGCGCGCGCTTTCGTCTGCGCAATCCCAACTTCAATTTCCAAATTGAACCCGGGCGTGGTCAATTTGCCCTGGGCCGTGGCGACAACGAGTGGGTATTTGTCACCGCAAAACGCCCTGGACGAGATGAAGGCAGCTCGGATTTGCTGACACTCGGCCCGTGCTGTAACAGCGATTTTCATCAGGGCCCAGAAGTGTTTATTGATGCGAAGCCCGAAGCGCTCGACGGCGGCCTCGTGTTTTGGTACGTGCCACAGCTGAAAAACGACGCCCGCGAAGGCCAGGAGTATTGTTGGGCGCGCAATCAAATTGTCGATGGCATGGTGCAAACGCAGGCATATCCGTGCGTTGCAGGACCGATGTTTAAGCCGATTGCGGCGATTGCACCGTGAGCAAACGCCGCCGAACAAAAGCTACTGGCGATGCGGTTACCCGTAAGCTCGCGGCGAGACTTGTTTTGACGACAACTGCGCCACGCAATTGGCAAGGTTGGGTCGCCGTGTTGGTATTCGCAGCCGTGGCGGCATTGATTTATTGCGCGCCGTCGGAGCGCACGCCTGATCAGCTAGCGATCAACAGCCGCCTTGCGCCGCGCAATT
>JANNYO010000577.1:0-2417 GCA_031410115.1 Rhodanobacteraceae bacterium
TTGCCCTAACAAACATGTAAAAATTATTTGAACTGCGCGCTATGTTTTTGCGCGCAGCGGCGCATTCGCCTCCTTGGTTTTGGCCAAAACTAAGCTACAGCGCAACGACGTCGACAAATCCGCATGAAAAAATCATCGCGAACATAGCGGCGGAAAATGAGTTTGAATTGGCGTCGTCGGGCTGGTATTTGCTGCAACCTGGGCGCACAGACGCGAACGTTTTTTTCGCCGCTGACAGCGCTGAATTTGCGGATTTTTTGCAGCTGTCGAATACTGTTTTCGCGCCATTTTCAGCGCCAGAAAGCAGCGCTTTATCAACGCCGAACTGGCACGCTTTTGGCCACGCCGATGACTTTTAACGCTGCGGTCGCGAGCGCTGATGTGCCAGAATCTCTGGCTTGGCGCGGGCTGGATCTATTTGGCAAAAGTGCGATTGAAGCCAGCGCTGGCACCGGTAAAACCTACACTCTGGTGCTGTTGGTTGTACGGATATTGCTCGAGCGCGAGCTTGGGTTAAGTGCGATTTTGCTGGCGACGTTTACTGAGGCGGCAACGTCTGAGCTGCGCGCGCGGGTGCGCGAGCGTATCCAGCAGGCCTATGCGGCGAGCTTAGCGGAAAGCGACGTGCGGTTTTTGCCACTCGATGCGACCGATCCGCTGAGTGAATACTTGGCAGCGCGCTGGCAGCATGACCGGGCCGGCGCCAAGCTCAGCGTACGCTCACGTGATTGCGCGCTGCTAGCACGCGCGCTGGGTCAAATCGAGGAAATGCCGATTCGAACGCTGCACGGTTTCGCCCGCCAACTATTGGTTAGCTTTAACTTAACCCCAAATGATTTGGACGCAAAAATTATCGATGGCGATGTCCTAACTAAAGCCGCCATTGACGATGCGATTCGCCGGCGTTTTACCGATGTCGCTCGGTTAACGCCAATCCTGTTGGATGCTTTAGACGCGGGTTTTTTGGCGCAACTGCGGCGCGCCGTCGAACGCGTATTGCGCTATGGCCGGATCACGCTGCGTGCGCCGGTGCGGATTGACGCGGGGCAATACCAACGCCTACGCGCCGCGCTGTTTCAGCCGGAGTTTCGGGGCGCACTGCACGATGTTATCGCCCAGAATCCGGATGATTTGAAGCTGCTTTTAGCCGCTAGACGTGCGCTTGAAACGCTGGCGCGGGCACTCAAGCTTGGGCCATCACAGGCGCTGCCCATTGCTGCGCTGCGGGTGTTTAACGGGGAAAAATCTGCGCAATTTAAGTCCGCACGTCGCACGCTGGCATCGCACCCGGCGCTTGCGATGGTGCAGCGCTTTGCCGCGCTGCAGGCGCTGGCCGCGCGCGCTGAATTTGCCCAACTATTGAACGAATTGGTACCCGAAGTGCGGGCGGCGCGGGCGGCAACTTTGTCAAATCAGGGCGCACAAAGCTTTGATTCGATGATTGAATCGTTGGCGGATCAGCTCGCCCCGAGCGATGCTGACGCCGGTGCACTGCGCGCCGCGCAGGCACTATGCGGCGCCATCCACGAGCGCTATCCGGTGGCGCTGATTGATGAATTTCAAGATACCGACGCGCAATCTTGGGCGATTTTGCAAGCGATCTATGCGACGCGCGGCGGGCTGGTGTTAGTGGGCGACCCGAAGCAGTCGATCTATCGTTTTCGTGGCTCAGACGTGCACACGTTCGTGCGTGCCGCACAAATCTGCAAACGCTTTTATTTGCAGGAAAATTACCGCTCCAGTGCGGCGCTAATCGCTGGATTGAATGCGTTTTATGCGGCGGTGCCGCAGCCATTTTTGAGCGACGTGGTGCGTTATCGCGCCGCCGTAGTCGGCCGCAGCTCAACAACCATCAGCGATGCAAATGCTGCAGCGCTGACCTTTGTTGAGCTGCAAAGTGATGGTGATATACGCCCTGATTTGCCGGCTTGCCTGCGCGCTGCCAGCGTAGATATTGCTGAACTTATCGCTCAGTTTCACACCACTGCGCCTGCGCTGGCGTTGCCCAGCATTGCGATGTTGCTCGCGCGCAATCAGGATGTGCGTGCGGCATCTAGCTATTTGGCGGAATGTGGCGTCGCCGCATTTGCCAGTGCGGGTTCGGGGGTTTATCAATCGCCGGCGGCAGCGGTTTTGTTGACGGTTTTAGAGGCCATTGCGCAGCCGACAGATTTGGCGCGTGCCCGCACCGCGCAGCTGGCCTTGGGGCAGGCGCGGGCGGAAACTGCGCCCATGCTGCCAAGCTGCACCAGGCTGGATCAGGCACTGGCTCGCCAGCTCGAAGTGCTGGCATTACACCTGCACACGCGCGGCATTGCGTATTTATGCTTGGGTTTAAGTTCCGGCTTGGGCCTGGTGCCGGGCACAAGTCTCGCCGAACAGGCGACACGGAGCACAAGTCTCGCCGAACAGGCGAC
>JANNYO010000578.1:0-1755 GCA_031410115.1 Rhodanobacteraceae bacterium
CAATCCGCACGTCGCTGCACCAGAGGGAGAGCGATTTCACGGGTGCCGGGCGGGCTGAAAAAATGCGCTGCTTCGGCGCCGTTAGCGCACGAAAGCCCTCGGGCGCAGCCAGCGTAGCCGCGAGTGCGCGCTGTTGATAAAACACCGATCGCGTCAACGAATGTAGCCGACAAAACTCAATAACGCCGATGCCACTTTGCTCGAATTCATGCAGTAACTGAGGCCAGTTGGGGGATTGCTTCATCGAAATGCTCTGCTTGGGTAGGGTGCAAGCAAATTACTTGATGCGAATTGGCGGCGATATATGGGGTGGGCGGAGGGTTACATAGCTAATATCCCGAGTTTTTACGCGCCTGCAAAGCGCATCGACAAATCCACCGCGCGCAAGTGCTTGGTTAAACTACCGATCGAAATAAAGTCAACGCCCGCCTCGGCGTAGGCCACCAAGCTTTGATCATCAATGCCGCCGCTCGCCTCAAGCTGCATGCGCCCAGCAACAAAACGCACCAGCTCAGCAGTTTGTGCGGGGCTAAAATTATCTAACAGCACGCGCGTGACATTGAGTTGCAAGCACTCTACTAACTGGGCACGGGTTTCGACTTCGACTTGCAAGAATTTTTCTGGATGCAGGGTTCGCGCGGCGCGCACAGCAGCGGTGATGGATCCTGCCGCGTTGATGTGATTTTCTTTTAGCAAGTATGCGTCGAACAGCCCAATACGGTGATTGCTGCCGCCGCCGCAACGCACCGCATATTTTTGCGCATCGCGTAAGCCGGGCAAGGTTTTGCGTGTGTCGAGCAGACGTGTCTTGGTGTGTGCGATCAGCGCGACGTAACGCGCGGTTGTGGTGGCGGTGCCGGATAATGTTTGCAAGAAATTCAAAGCGCTACGCTCGGCGCTCAGCAGTGCGCGCGCAGGTGCTGTGATTTCAACCAACGCCGCATTTGCCGCCAGCCGATCACCGTCGTCAGCAAACCAGTGCAGCTGGGCTTCGGGCGCGAAATGTAAAAAAGCGGCGTCCGCCCATGCGCGTCCGGCCAAGACAAAATCTTGTCGCGCAATAATTTTTGCTTTGCCCATTTGCGTCGATGGAATCAAGGCGGCGTTGATATCGCCGGTGTCGATATCTTCGGCGATCGCATCCGCGACGTTGCGCAAAAGCGCGCTTTGTTCGCGATGATTCAATTGCATAGGTCTACCCTAAAGATGATCGCCGATAGAGCCTTCGGGTATGCTGTTATCGTCCGTAATTTCGGTTGACGCGGCTTTGGCGCTATCGCTGGAATGACGTGGCTGGCCGTCCGTGTCGCTGTCGCGAGACTGGCTTGCCGTGTCGCTGTCGCGAGACTGCTCCACCGGTGCGGCGGCGCTATTTTTCAGGCGCTCAACGATCGCATCAAGGGCGCGATCAAACAGCGGTACGTCTTCTAAAATTTCGGCGGTGCCTACACGCAGTTCGTTGGCGAGGCCCCAGACGGTTTTATCGCCGACTTTTAAGCCTTTGCGATTTACAAATAAATACTTCGCGCTGATCGGGCTAATCCAGGACAGCTTGGCGCGTTCGATGTGGCCGGTTTTGTCGCGGAACTCGACCCAAGTACCGACCTTGATCGCACGCGCGGTTTCGACATAGCTGTCATCGAGCATCTCACCTTCATCTTCGTCTTCTTCGCCCTTCGCACCCAGCACGATTTCATCGACAAAATTGGTGTCGTCGTTCGCACTTGCGGGCGGCGGGGTGAATTTTGCTTTTTC
>JANNYO010000579.1:0-9571 GCA_031410115.1 Rhodanobacteraceae bacterium
CTGCCTAGAGTCTCGCCGCAAGGCGACACGGCAGATGAGTCTCGCCGCAAGGCGACACTGAAAAAAGAGTCAATGCAATTCCTCGCGCGTCCAAGTGGTGGCCTACATTTAGCCCAAGTCGACCGCCGAAAACGTTGGTCGTTTCAACCGAACGCTTTTCTGCGGCGTCGGCTTAGCAAATCATTAGCTACCACCACAGCGTTTCTGCTTTTGCGAGCTTAGTGCTATGAATACCTGGGTAGCCTTGAAAACGACGCATTGATTCAACACGCTGAAAGTCAAGGTTTTGAAGAGTTGATCACAACAGATCAAAATTTGAAATATCAGCAAAATATGGTCAATCGAAGAATTGCAATCGTGGTGCTCAGCACTACAAGCTAGCCGCGAATTCAAAAATAATTTGCCGCTATTATTGAAGCTGTCGGCACGATTCGAAAAAACAGCTATGTCGAATTTAATATTTCGCAAATTAGCTAATTATTAACTTGCGCCCAGTTAGCGCGTAAAACTGGTAAGTTCCCAATGAATAGTTCTGAAATGCATGTATTCGAAAATATAAAACACTGGATATGGTCTGGATTTTATAATGTTGAAGAAATTTATGAAATGGTGGACGATATGCTTGAGGATGATTGCGATGAAGAGTTACTGAAAAAATTTGCTTCAGATGAATTTAGAAAGAAAAAAGAAGACGAATTTTCATGGCCAAAAATTACGGATTGCGACCAGCTAACGTTGGCGTTCAACGAATTAAATAAAATAGGAATAATTGCGCTGGAAAATACCGGGCAAACGATATCAGATGGGCATGATGACATCGCTGCGGTTTTGCATTCGCTGGACCGAGCTAAATTACCGATTAAGGGCTACTGTTTCTACCATGGGCAAGATCTTGAGCGTGCCATTGACGGCATGGGGCTCTTTCTGGCATTCGGCGATCTCAATGCGATTGATGGGCAAAAAATAGCCGTTGGCAAAGAAATTGTAGGGGTATTAACTCAGCATAACTTTGAAATCGAATGGAATGAATCTGCCGAACAGCGAATTCACATCGCAAAAATCATCTGGCAGAAAAAATTGCGTGGGGGCGACGAACAATGAGCATGAACTTCACAAACCCATCCTATCATCGCCTTACTTGACAGCCATGGGCTAGGCCCAACCGACATCATTAAACTAACCACCTTTATCGTTGCTGGGCACAGCGGCGATGCAGTTCACGCGGCGCGACTAAAATATTTGGGCGCGCATCGCCCGGCATCGACCGCGGTGTTTGTTGCCGCATTGGTCGACCCAGCATGGTTCGTAGAAGTTGAAGCGATCGCTACGAAACGACGTTAAGCTGATCACTACTTTCGCAAACTCGCCTTGTTTTGCGGCGTATTTCTAAGCTGGCTACTTAAAAATGGTTTACAACAGCTTGCGCCGTAATTTGTTTGTAGCTACGATTAGTCATGGTCACATGGGACAAAGTCAAGCTTACAGCCAACATTGCCAAACACGGTTTGAGCTTTGTCGATGCTGATGCTGTTTTTGATCATCCCGTTGTGACCTGGGACGACGAACGAGAAGATTACGGCGAGTTGCGTATCAATTTGCTGGGCTGGCTCGATGGTCTAGTGGTGTATTTGACCTATACCGAGCGCGGTGAGGCGATGCACGTTATTTCACTGCGCGAGGCTGATACCCATGAAATCAAACGCTACATCAAAAGCATATCCAAATAGTCTGGCTGCATGGCAGACAATGTTGGCTAATGCGCCTGTTTGCAGCAATCCGCCTACAGCCGAAGCCGAGGCGGCGCTTGAAACCCGCAGTGTCGTCGTGCGTACCGGCGGTATGGCAGCAGTTCGCGCGGCGTTGGATGCACAGCGCCCTGGGCAGCGCGGTCAACAAAAAGCACCCACTAAAACGTTGATTTCTCTTCGATTATCGCCTGAGGTGTTGAGCTATTTTAGAGGCACAGGTGATGGATGGCAGTCGCGTATTGACGATGCGTTGCGCAAAGTCGCCGGTGTTTAATCAGACTACCGCAAACTTTCACCATCTGCCCGTTGCGCGGTCAGTTTAACCAGCTCACCGCCGGCAACTTCAACGATTAGCTCGATTGCATGACAGCATATTTGGCAGTCTTGCACGTAGCGCTGGCTGCCATAAATAGTTTCAACCGCGATTTCGCTACGCTCGAAGCAATACGGGCAGCGGATTTTTGCAAACGCTGATAACGCCACCATGCGCGGGTCGCTACCGGCTTCATAGACCGGATCTAGGCCATAAAGTCGGTCAATTTCAGTGATTTCTGGCGACTTGGGTTTCATCTCGAACGGGAATTCCCGGGAATGACAGTGAACTATTTTTTTCCTAATCCAAATAGCGCTAAAAACTTTTGCCACAGCCCCATTTGCACAACTGGGGCTTGAACGCGTACTGGGGCCGGTGCAGCACGCGCACCCAGTAGTTTGGCAGCATCGGAGGAAACGGAAGATCGCGGTGCCGGTGCAGGCGCGCCGGGTGCGGCACCGGCGGCGCTTTGCACGTCCGGGTAGATCGCAAATAGCTTCGCAAAGCCAGATTTTTCAAACACTTCGCGCACCACGCCTTTGATGCTGGCTAATTTCAGCTCGCCATTGCCGTCCAGTTTTTTTGCCAACGCCAGTAAAACCCGTAACCCGGCTGATGACACATAGCTAATCTCAGCCAAATCAACGACGAAGTGCTTTGCGCCTGCTTGGTTTGCATCATAGGCGGCAAGTTCAAAATCGGCCGAGGTTTCGGTATCCAGGCGGCCGATCAGCCGCATCAACTTAAAATTACCCAGGTCACTGGTTTGAATTTCTAAAGACATAAGTCAGGTGCACCAAAAAATATTTCGCCGATAGTAGCGGAAAACAGGCGAACTTGAAGCCATGCACGTGCAAGCAATGCCCTCAGACGTCTCGCGCTCAGGCCAACTTGAAGCTAAAGCGCGCCGGGCCAACCTGCACCGCGTCGCCATCGCGCAAAAGCTGCTCGCTAACCGACTGCCCGTCAATCGTCACGACCGCGCCACCAATCAAATCTTTCAAAATAAAACCGGCGCGGGTCAGGGAAATTTCCACGTGTTTGGGCTGTACGCCGGGCGCACTGATGCGCACGTCGCAGGCGGAATCACTGCCGATGCTGATTGGCTTTAGGCTCAACATCGTCGGCGCAATGCCGGCTTCAGGGTTCATTGGCGTCAAGCGACCTGGACGAAACACCCCCGTGGCGTCTGGATTCGCCGGCCGGCGCGGCTCATTTTTCGGCTCTGGCTTGGCCTCGGTGGGTATGCTTTGCGCCATGTTGAGTATCGGCGGCACATTTGGAATTGACGGCATGCCCAGGCTAGTCAGCATCTCCGGCAGCGCGGGCATGCCGGGAATTTGTGGCGCCAGCGGCGCTTGCTGAATGATCGGTGCGGTTGGCGCCGGCACGACCGGAGCGCTGACGGGATTTGCCGGCGGGGCGTGCACTTGTTTTTCCGTGACGCCTTCCGGCGAGACTTCCTCCAGCTCAGACTCGTCACCAAAAATCGCTAGAAACTGCTGACGAATTTTTTTTGCCTGCGCCACACTTTCCGCCCGCTCAGCGATACCCACATCAATGTCGGACTTGCGCACGTTGAACTGCGCTTTGTCGAACTCGCCCAGTGAATGGCGAAATTCCAGCTCCTGTAAATTTAGGCGCGCATCGCCCTCTTCGCGCTCCAACACATCAAACCGATCACGCACACGCGCATAAATGCTGCGTGCAGTTTGCTTCAGCGGGCTTTCTTCGCCTTCCAACTTTTTGCGCTGCTGTTCGTAATCGGCGCGCACCCGCAAATATACCGCCGGCGCAACATCAGATCGGCGCTCGTCCATTTGCGTCAAGCGCCCGACCAACAGCGTCCGACGCGCCTGGAGTTCGGCTAGATCGACCAGCACACTCAAGTCGAGTTCATTAAAATCAGTAATGGCGGCAGCATTCACAGGCAACTCCAGGCAATTTAAAACGATGATTAAGTCTCGCCGATCAGGCGACACGGCAGACGAGTAACGCTGCGCCTATCGCAACGCGCGGCGCAGCTTTGAGAATTCAGAAGTTTTTTAAGCCGGCTTGACTGTCAACTCGATCGCGCCAAAACGCACAGTATCAGTCGGATTGATCTGCATCGGCACGCCGGTGCGTAATTTTTGCTCGTTTACGAAGGTGCCGTTCGATGTCCCAACTTCTTCGCGCAAGAACGCCAGCTTGCCTTCCACCAAAATTTTCGCATGGCGTCGACTCAGCGTGCGTTTTTCATCCAGCATGCCCAAATTGATCTCGGGCACCACGCCTGTCACTGGGTCAGGCCGCCCAACTAAAGACTCTTTTAAATTGCTCGACACCGCAAATTCCGCACCACCGGCGTGCACCAGTTTTAAAAGCAGTTCTTGCGGTACTTCAATCACCGGTATTTTTGAGTTCAACGTGCCGGCATCGCTGGATTGCGAACTCAAACGGCGTTTGATGTCACTCAATTCAGTGCTGACGGTTTGCAGGCTTTGCTCAGTGCGGCGCAAACGCAGCGCCAACTTACGCATGATGCGCACCGCAATCTCGAAATTATCCTGCACTAATTGCGCAAACGCGGATCGATCCACGCGCAGCAAACGGCAGCTTTCTTTGGCGCGTGCTGACGCGAACCGGGGCTGATCCTCCAGCACCGCCATCTCGCCAAAAAAATCCCCTGGTTCCAGCACTGCAAGCGGTGTCGCGCCACGTACGGCGCGCAAAATCTCAATTGCACCGGCTTCGATAATAAACATCTCGTTGCCTGGGTCACCTTCGCGGAAAATAAACTGCCCGGCTGGGACTTCGATGTAAGAACTCATAGGTGAAATAGTTTCCAAATGCTCGGTAGAAGCGCGTCGTTCAAGTATGGCGCGTGACGCTTAAAATTAACATCGCGCGTTGCCACACGCATACGTTAAGCCGTCGACCTTGATAATGTTAAAAACTACTATCCAGGAATTGAGCCAATGAGCGATTTCGACGACGACGAAGAGATTTTGGGTCAAAGCGATGCAGATCGATTGGGGCTCTATTCTCAGCGACTGCGGCTCAATAAATTCGTATCCGAACGCGGCATTTGCAGCCGAAGGGACGCAGATCTGTGGATCGAATCAGGCCGCGTGACGGTGAATGATGAAATCGTCGACGTCGGTGCTTACGTCGATGATAAAGACGAAGTGCGCGTTGATGGCGAGCTAATCGCTGCCTTCAAAATCCCGAAACGCGTCTATATTGCTCTCAATAAACCGATCGACGTCGAATGCACCACCGACACCCGGGTCGACGGCAATATCATTGATTTCGTCGGGCACCACGAGCGAATTTTCCCAATTGGACGCTTGGATAAAGATTCAGATGGGCTGATTTTGCTGACCAATGATGGCGACATCGTTAACAAGATTTTGCGCGCCGAGCACAACCACGAAAAAGAATACTTAGTCACTGTTGATCATAAAATCAGCGCGGCGTTTTTGAGCGGCATGGCGACCGGTGTGCGGATTTTACGGCGTACCACGAAGCCCTGCCGCACCTACAAAGTATCGGCGATGACTTTCGGAATCGTCCTGACCGAGGGCATGAACCGGCAAATTCGTAAAATGGCCGAGGCGTTTAACTATCAGGTGCTCAAATTGACCCGCGTGCGCATTATGAATGTCGAACTCGGACACATTAAATTGGGCCGCTGGCGCAATTTGACTGATGCCGAACTGACGCAATTGCGCAGTGGCGCTGCGGCCCCGAAAGTGACTGCGCCGAAAAAAGTATTCACCCGTGGCCCACGCCCCGGCGCACTCAGCACGGTGCCTAGAAAAGCACGTGGTGACGGCCCAGCGACTCGCACGGCAATTCGCGGCAGCGCACCAATCAGCCGCGCCGCGAGTCGCGCGGGTGCCAGCTACAGCGGTAAAACAGCAGGTTTTAAAGCGCCTGCGAAGGTGCCAATCGATGCCGCCGTGAAACGCGATTTTAGCCGCGGCGACGCGCCCGCGACGCGCGTGCGCAACGCTTGGGGCGAGGCAAAATTGAGCAAACCTACCAGCGCCTGGAACGACGCACCGAACCGGGGCGACACATCAAGCCGCAGCAATGATGCGCCCGTGCGCGCCAAACGCGTTTGGTCGGAAGCGCCGCCGCGCGCCGAACGCGCGGTAAACCGTGTTGCTGCGGGGCGTGATGATGGTGCGGGTGTACGTGACCGGCGCATAGGTTCGAAGTTAACGCCGCGTCCTGGTTCCCGCCCCAGCGCTCGACCTGGCGCGCGCCCAGAGGCTGCACGTGCCGAGCGTGGCACACGCGTCGCGGTCACACGCGGTCCACGCGGTGGAATTAAGGTTGGTGCCAAATCACCGACGCGCCCAGGCACTAAATCAAACGTGAAAGCAGCGCCGAAAAATCGGCGCTAAACGCACCCAGCCTGGCAAAAAGATTCCGTGAAAATCCATAGGCATCGCGCGAGGGAATTACGCTTGCGCCGCGTGACCGTGCCGAGGCCACAGTGTACCCAGGGCGTGGATATCGTTGATGGCGACACAATGCGCTTCAAATAGTCAAAAGGCGCCGTTTCACGTGCGCGACACGGAATAGAATTTTTTCCATTGGCATTGGCGGCGCGAACCTGTTTGTACTATAAATCGGTGCCGTCCAATCGGAGCCTGACTGCGTTTGAGGCAAGACGCAGATTCCAGCTCATTTCCCCACGCTGGCAAACAAATTGTTGGCATTTTACAATGTGAGAAGGTTTTAATAAATGACACTCATCTCAAACAAGCTCGCAGCCTCGCATAGACTGACGGGCAAGCTAATTGCAACGAAATTATTTATCGCCATCGGCATGATCTGTGGCGCGGCAACGGTACAGGCGCGCGAAGTGCCGCTGAATTTAGGCTACGGCTTGGATGTTTTAGTACAAGATCAGATCGCTTTGCAGCGCGGCGAAGAAGCGCGTTTTAATGGCTTTACGAGCCAAGCGGCGGCTGAGTACACCGCGCTGGCCATCCGCGACGTTGCTAGCAACCGCGTGATGGTCGACATCACTCTGAGCGGTAAAGTGGCTCAGGACGAATTAAAAGCCGTATTGGTTAAGAAAATTTCCTCGTTGACGATTACCGCGACCGATGCCAGCTATCGTGGCGTTGGGATTATTGAAGGCTATGTTTCGGTTGATCAGGTTGCCGCTCTTTCGCAAACAGCCGGAGTTCGAGGCGTATTCCTTGCGCTGCGCCCAACTACAGGACGGGCAGACACATCTGACGTGCAAACCGATGCCGTTGCAACTCAATCAATAGACGAAGCAAACGGCGTTGCCAAAGCCGTTGATGCAAATGCCCCCAATGTGGTGCCGGGCGGTATTTTAAACAAACTGGGTACTACCTTCGATCAGGGCGTGGTGCAGCACGGCGTTGACAAAATCAACCGCCTTTACAACCCAAATGCCCCGTTGAACATTGATGGCACGGGAATCTCGCTGGGCGCACTGTCGGATAGCTTTGACACCCGTGGCACCGCGCCAACGGCCGCCACCAGTGTCGCTAATGGTGATTTGCCCGGCGCTGGCAATACGGTTAATACGCTGCCGGTCGTGGTGTTGCAAGATTTGGCAACCGCCGGGTCCGATGAAGGCCGGGGCATGGTGGAAATTCTCTACAAAATGGCGCCAAAAGCTCGATTGGCATTTGCCACCGCGTTTAATGGTGAAGTTGGATTTGCCAACAATGTGCGCGCACTGGCTGCCTTGCCTGGATTTACCTTGCCCGGTCAAGCTGGCTTTAAAGCCGATGTGATCGTTGACGATGTTAGCTACGGTGGCGAGCCGTTTTATGGTGAAAGTATCGTCGGTGCCGCTGTCGATGAAGTTGCGGCTGTCGGCGTGTCGTATTTTTCCTCAGCGGGCAACAATATCGGTATCAATGCCTATGAATCCGCGCTGCGAATCGTGCCGAACGGCAACGGGCTAACGGCTGCTACGAATACCGCGTTGGCAGGCACCAACATCGATTTGGCAACCGTACCAGCCAGCGCTTACGCGGGCGGGTTTCATAATTTCAATCCTGTTTCAGGCCAACTTGACGTCGCGCAATTAGTGAATATGCCAACCGCCGCGCAAAGCGCCGAGATGCAATGGGATGACCCGTACGATCAGCGGGATGCTGTGCTGGTACAACCGCCGATTTACACCAATACTGGAACGTTAGCCGCAGCTGGGTCAGTAACGTTTGATCAGACCAGCACACCGCCGTTGCCTGTTTTTGTCCAGGGCACTGCATACACCATTACCGAAACCGCAACGTCGGGCGACCTAGATGGCATCGTGACGATTTTTGACGCGGCCAATAATATCGTGGTTAGCCAAGATACCGGCGCCGATGAAATCGTGTCGTTTTTTGCGCCCGCAACTGGCCAGTACCGGATCGTGGTGACTCCCTTTGCGCCTACCACTGGCGCGTTTACGCTTACGGTAAACCGGCAACTGGGCACGGCGGGTGTGACCTCAGATTTGAATTTGTTGGTATTTTCCACCGCTGGTACATTTATCTCTGCACGCTCGTTGACGACAAATAATGTCGTCAACAATCGCCCGGTTGAATTAGGCCAAATTGCCTCGCCTACCGGTGCCACACAGATTCAGTTCTTGATTGCCAGAGGAAATATTCCTTCCGCAGCCGTTGTACGCCCAACGCGCGTACGCTGGTCGGTGCGCGGTAATGGTGCCGGCGGCATTGGACCTGCGGAGTACTTCAGCTACAACGCCGTGACCACCAAGGGCCACGCAACCGCGAAAGGCTGCTTTGGCACCGCCGCATACAGTGTGTTTAGGGCGAATTTCCCGGAAATTTCCACATCCCCTGGCCCTGCAACGATACTTTTTGACCGAAATGCGAACCGTCTGCCAGTACCGGACGTACGTGAACAGCCCAGAATTGCGGCAGCAGATGGCGGCAATACTGGTTCTTTCGGTGGCGATACCCCAAGCGATTTTGATACCAGCCCGAACTTCTTTGGCACCAGCGCTGCAGCGCCGCATGCGGCAGCGCTTGCTGGGTTGATTATTCAATCACGTGGCGGCCCGGGTTCGGTTACACCGGCGCAAATGTTGACGATTCTGCAAAGCTCGGCATTACCGCATGATTTGGACCCCTCATCTTCCGGTGGCAGCGCAGTCGCCAGCGATGGCGGTGGCGTGACCATCACTATTGACTCCGACGGTGACGTCAATGCGCTGACTGGCTTAAATGATCCGAATGCAATCAAAGTCACGTATTTGGGGCCAGGCGCATTGACTAGCCTGACGTTTAATCCGGAGGGCACCGCAGCAACGGGTGGCAATGCAACAGGTGGCAATAATGGCTATCAAGACAATGCCGGTTCCAGTCCAGCTACGGTGACGTACTTCGATAACAGCTATCCGGGCTTGGTGTTTACGCCTGCAACCAAGGCGTTCACTTTGGGCACCCTGAGTGGTTTAGTTCCTGCTGATATCACCGTGCCGCTCGCCACAGCACCTTTCACCGGCTTTAGC
>JANNYO010000580.1:0-5654 GCA_031410115.1 Rhodanobacteraceae bacterium
CCCGGGGATATCTTGGGTATGTTCATAGCGCAAACGCGCATCGCCGAAATGGACAAAACCCAAGCTGTCATCGCTTGCGCCAGAGGTTTCATCCTGTGCGTAAAGCGGCGTGCAGATGCTCAGCAATAAAGTCAAAATAACGTTTGATCGATTCGGTAGCATGATGAATCCTGTAGTTATGAACGCAGCAGATTGAGTGCCTCAAGCAAAGCCTCGGCACTGGCGAAGCGCGCGGCGGGTGGTTTTTCTAAGCACTTGAGGATAATCGCTTCCAGTGGTTTTGGAATCTCAGGCCACAAAGTTGAGGGTGCGATCGGCGCCATTTGCGAATGCGCGATGTAAAGCTCCATCGTTGAGCTGGCGTTGAAGGGCAGGCCGCCACAAAACATTTCGCAGAGCATCACGCCCATCGAGTAAACATCCGAGCGCGCGTCTACTTCTTCACCTGCCAACGCTTCCGGCGGCGAATAATTTGGCGTGCCGATAAACATGCCGGGCTGAGTTTGTCCGGGCGCGGTGCGTCGAATCGGGCGGGCGATACCAAAATCCATCAGTTTGGCGTTGCCGGATGCTTCCAAGATCACGTTTTCAGGCTTGATATCCCGGTGCAAAACGCCAACCGCGTGCGCCGCGTGCAGCGCACCGGCGATTTGCTTGGCGATGCGCAGCCCAGCGCTAAACGGCAGTTTTCCAGATTGCTCAATCAGATAGCGCAGCGTCATGCCGCGCACATATTCCATCGAGATAAATGGCTGGCCGTTAACGTCGCCAAAGTCATGCGTGCGCAACACGCTCGGGTGGGTGATTTTGCGTGCGAGTCGCAGCTCACTCTTTAGACGCTCCAGATGTTCGCCGTCCATCAGTGCTGCACCGCGCAACATTTTCAGCGCGACGACATCATCGAGCTCCAAATCGTGCGCTTTGTAGACAACGCCCATGCCGCCTGCGCCCAGCACTGACTGAATCTCATAACGCCCGCCTAAACGCATGCCCGGCGCTAAACGATGCGCGTTGCTTTCATTCACGCTGCCGGTTGCAACGCGGGTTTCATTGCCACTCAGCATCGTCGAATTTGCATCGCGTTCCGGCACTGGCAATTTCGGTAAACTCGCCAAGTCATTCGGGGTTAGCGCATAAAAACGTTTACCGCTGGCTGCACCGGTTGCAACTGTAGGTTCAACGCTGCCGATGGCGCGGCCCATAAAGCCGTCTAGGCCCTTGGCAAAGGTTGGCCCAAGTATAATTTGACCGGATCCTGCTTCGCCCAATAGCCGTGCAAGCTGGGCAGAGCCCAGGCCGATCGTTGCAGTTTGCGGCTCAAAATTGGGCAAAGATCCGTGGATCAGCTCGCCGTCGTGCAGAACTGCTGCCGGGGCGGCACCGGCGCCTAGGCTTGCAGCTCTGGGCAATAGCGCACCCAGTGCGTGCAGCGCACGTAGCTGACGCTCATCGCCGCCAAAGCCGATCAGCACCCGGCTGCCATGATGCTCCAAAACCCGCCCGCTGTAGGTGTTCGCAATGGACTCGGCATCGCCGTGCAAACTCGCGAGCTGGGTCATCGCGATTGCCTCTTGGCCAACCGCAACGTTTTGCGCAAAACGGCGAAAATCGATTCCCAACAGCGTCATTGCATAGCGTTGCGCGGGCACATGCGGCGCACTGCGCACCGTGCTTTCCGATCCTGGCTCGGGCAAAAATTTACTCAAGCTGCTGACGTAGCCTTCCATATCGCCTTTTTCGCGCAAGCTTGACAGCAGCGAATCAAACGCATGCCCAAGCTTGCCGATTTCATCGTTGCCTTTGACATCAACCTGCTGGCTGTAGTCCCCAGCCGCCGCTTTATCGGCCGCAGTCGCCAAGGTTCGCATTGGTTTCAACAGCGCGCGCGTTAAGAACCAGGATGCCAATAGTGCCGCGAGTAACGCTGCGATGCCGGTGTAGTTCACCGCGCGCTGGATCGCTAAGAAACTCGCTTTTGATGCGTCGGTCGGTGTCAGCCCTAAATACGCGCCAAGCGGCTTTTTGCCTTCACCAAAAATAGTGGTGAGCTCACCGGCGTAGCTCAGATTGTCAATGCTGAAATCCAGGCGCGACGCACTGGTCATCGCCGCTTTCATCTGTGCAGACTGTGCAGAAACCGCCGCATCCAATGACTTTATGCTCTCGCCATTGAGTGAGGTTCCTAATAATTTAAGTGCCTTGCCATCCTGCGCATAAATCGCAACCTGTGCGCCGCTGATTTTGGCGATCGAATCCGCCGTGCGCTTATCAATCGCATTGCCCAAGATCACATAGCCGACTAAGTTTTCACCGGACACGATTGGGCTAATTGCCGCTAAGTACAACTTGCCGTGATCGCGCCAATAGCCGGAGCGATTGTTCGCTTCCTCATCATTAAGTATCGCTAGCACAAAGGCGTCGCCAGTGAGGGATTCCTGCAATGCTTCGCCCTCTTGCGGTACGCGCGCGATCACCGCGCCGGACGCGTCAAGCACCACGCCTAAATCCACGCCCAGCGTCGTTACTCGCTCGCCAAGCAAGTCTTTGATCGACACTTGACCTTCAGCACTCACACCGGAATCAGCGGCTGGCCCCAAGCCTAAATCGTCGGTTCCGGCGCTATCGCTGATGCCTAAATTATCGCTGCTGGCGGCGTCAAAATAGCGTGCTACGTTTGGGTCGCTGCTGACAAAACTGGTTTTCACTTCAATGTCTTTGTACGCGCTGCCTTCAGTGGACAGCTGGGCTGCCGCGATTTGCTTCAGATCTTTGCTGATCTGCGCCTCGGCGGCAATTTTCCCCTGCCGTGAAGTCACTAGTATCGCTGCCAAAAGTGCCGCAGCTACAACCAGAGTGATCGCCAAAAAAATCTTTAAAAACAAAGGTATAGCGAAACCACGTTGGGCGCGCGAATGGCTCAATAGCTGCGATTTAATAGGCACTGTCATTACTCCTGCGGTAAGGGCGGCCAAACTTGTTCAAATGCGGCGGGATGCGTTTTTTTGTCAGGCTTAATGTGACGGCCTGAGTGAAAACGGAATGATCAAGCACAGTAAATGATTTGCGAAACAGCGTCGCGCGCTCATGCCAGACAAACAGCTCGCCCGGTCCTACCGGTAAATTCTTAAATTGAAAGCGGCCTTGGGCGTCGGGCGTGGCAAAAAACGGTGTGTTGAGCACCAAAATATTTGCCATCATCGAATGGTGCACATTGCAATACACGCGCACCACGCCGACGTTTTTAAATGTGTTGGATTCGCCTTCGCCTTTGCCATAAACGCCGGTATCAAAGGCGTTACCGGGTGCGGCGGAAAACGCATTGTGCAAAATTGGGTCGCTGTTCGGAAACACCACCAGCGCGCCTTGCATTACCGGTAAAACACTTGGCACAAAAGCTTTGCGTTCGGTGCGCATCACATAGGGCATTTTCGGCACCAACAGCGGCACATTGATGGCGCTTTTAAAATACACCACCGCCTCCCGCGATTCGGTCACACGCAGCGGTTTGCCGTCGGCGCTTAGGGTAACTTGGCCGGACAGCTCGGCTGTGTTCGCATGTAAAGACGCAAATAGCAGCGTCGCCGCAAAAAAAACACAGCGCTTTGCCGCAAAAAAAACACAGCGCTTTCGGATATAGATGGAAAAAAAGTTAGGCTCAGACATGTAGACCTTGAATTGGACGCGATTGCAAAAAAGCAGCGCTTCATTACGAAGCTTAACCGTTTTCAGACGCGTGGCAGACCATTTCAAAAAGCCAACGCGCCCAAACGGGCGGTATGCAGCTCAACCGCTATTCGCTCACAATCCAAATGTCGCTGACAATCCCGCTGACTCTTTTTTCGTGTCGCCTTGCGGCGAGACTCATCTGCCGTGTCGCCTTGCGGCGAGACTTATCTGCCGTGTCGCCTTGCGGCGAGACTTATCTGCCGTGTCGCCTTGCGGCGAGACTCTTTTTTTCCATGTCGCCCTCCGGCGCGAGGCCCGCAACACCCGGTAAAAACATGCTCCCAAAAATATTGCTTCTTCCTCTAATCGCTGTTCTATTGTGTGTTCATGCGCATGCCATTGAGCGCGATATTATTTATCCAAGCACCACCCCAGATGGACAAGTCCTTCAAATCAGGGCGCTGATTGTCAGTCCTAACCCATCGCTGCAACACCTGTCTTTCGATAGGTATCCGGTTATTTTGTTTAACCACGGCGGCATCTCAGGCTTGAACGAAAATTCCAAACGCCGCTGCCGTGAATTGAGCGCGCAGGGCTATCTGGTTTTTGCCACCAGCTTTCGCGGCGAGGATCAAAGCGGCGGTCATATCGAAGTGGCACTTGGCGAAGTCGATGATGTGCTGGCCGGGCTTAGCTGGCTCGATCTGCACGCGCAAATCGAGCATGCCGATATGCAGCGGGTGGCGCTGCTTGGCTTTAGCCACGGTGCCCTGGTTAGTCTGCAGGCGGCGAAGCGCGCACACCGCTTTAAAGCGCTGGTGTTTAGCTATGGTGTCAGCGACGTCTACCGCTGGGTGCAATATCTGCGCGACACCAAACAGTTGGGCGACGACCCACTCACCACGATGCTTTACGGCACCGGCCCACAAAGCCGCCCGAAAGAATATGCCGCGCGCTTTGGCCTAGCGAATCTCGATCAGCTCGACCCGGCGCTGGAAGTGATGATCGTGCAGGGCAGGCTCGACGTGATCGTGCCGCCGAATCAAGCAGAGTTTTTAACCAGTGCCCTCAGCGCCCAGCACATCAAAACCACCACCCGCTATTTTGACCACGCCAGCCACGGTTTTTTGATCCGGCGCGAAGCGCTGAGCGGCGTGGAAAAGCAGCAAAGCGATCAGGCTTGGCGCGCGATTTATGCGTTTTTAGCGCGCGTGCTTGATTAGGGTGCTTGCGCCGACTTCAGTCAGCTGATCGACCCGCAGATCAGCGCAACCAGGCCAAATCTGTCGGTGCATACCAGCTTTCCCCCAGCACAAAGCGCGGAATGGCAAACACTGAGGTGTCCGCAGAAATCAAAGCAGGTTCCGTGGTGAACGCCGCGATCGTGCCGTGTTCATGGGCAAAATGCGGCAAATATTCATCATGCAAGTACCTGCTGACATGCCCATACGGATAGGCAAATAGCGCACTTCCGGCGGCGATCCCAGGGTTTGGCGCGATGAATTCAATGCGCTCGCGCGCCCTGCGGATTTGCCAGTTGGCATCGTCGTAGCAGTCAATTTGGCTGAAATCGCCACGCACATTTAAGCGCTGCTTGACCGAGCTTGCCGAACCACTCAAATGATCATAGGAATGGCTGGCGAGATGAAATAGCCCCGACGCAATTGCGGGTTGCCACCAGCGGTCACTCATCCACGGATAGCCCAACATCTCTTTTTCCTGAATTTCCGCCCGCGTCAACGGCGATGCAATAACAAAGCTGGTTGCGTGCGCATGGAAATCCACGCCACGCGCCGCTGCACGCGCGTTCGCATCGCGCAAAATCCGCGCAAACGAAGGCTGCGCCCCGTGCGTGGGGTGGATGACGTCAACAAAATCCATGTCCTGCCCATCATCAAAACTCAGCACACATACTTTGTCAGGTAGCGCATGCAGGCGTTTTTCGCGCAAGGACTGCGCTAACGTGAGCGCCGGTAAAATCACAAAGC
>JANNYO010000581.1:0-1813 GCA_031410115.1 Rhodanobacteraceae bacterium
GTTGACGCTGAGATTGCCCTGTACCAGGCGAATTTCGTCCGCCTCAAGCGACGCGGCGGCGCTGCCTAAGGCACTCACCAAACCGGTATCGCTGCTGACACAATACTGCGCGGCACCGGCGTTAGTGGCAAAAGCTAAGGCCGCGCAAAGTAAGCTGGGTTTCATGTTCGTTCTCCAAATTTAAATGAGGTGGCAGCGCTCCGGCTGACCTATAGGTACACGGCAAAGCTGCGCGGCGCGGGCCAAGCAATCCTGATCAATCGCTGGATTTACAAAAGCTTGGGTGCGGATGGCATCGTTTGCCATCGTTAGAACGGCGTCGTGCTGCGCGGTAAATCTGACCGTAAACTCAACTCACTCCGCCGCCGGATAATTAATCGTGCCATCACCAATGCGATCCCAGTTTTTGCCATCGGCTGTGAGCAAAGTAGGGCCGCGCACCAGCCAGCCATTTGGGGTTTTGCCCTCAATCATCAGCACTACGTCATCGCCATATTGGTAGCCACCTAACACTTTTACCTGCATCAAATTGCGTACGGTTTGCGCGCGAATTTTGAGTTGCAGCAAGGCTTTTGGAACCACTTTGCCATCGAAGTCTTTTTCCGCGTAAATGATGGCCTCACGACGCCCGCCAGCCGCGATTACGCCGGCAATATCGCCCTTGATCGCTGCCTGATAGGTTCGCGCCACGGATTGCGTCAGCCACGCGCCCGCAGCGCCGCCATTAGCAGGCAGTTTGGTGGCAATCTTGTTCCAGTCCGTGCGGCGTTCGTTCGTTGTTGAGTCGTAAATGCCAGCAGCAAAAAATTCCGCTAACAGCGTTTCCTGCGATTTGGCGCGCAGCTCAGCAAGTTTCGCTGCGGTGTATTCGCCCGCTAAAATTTTCAGCTCAGCACCAACCATGGCAAACGGCATCTCCGTGTCGCCAGAGCTTGAGCCGTCCAAGGCTTTCATGCTGATTTTGAGCAAGCCTTGCGGGGGCCGCGCAAAGGTGAACCCCTGTGCTGCCTGCGAAGCTTGATCCTTCGCGGCGGCGGCTTTGTCGTAAGGTGTGGTGCTGACGGTGCAGGTGGACAGCATGCTGCATTCGGGCACCAGATCAATGAGGAAAAATAGCGCTTGCGGGTGCACGCGCTGAAATTCCCCGAGCTTGAGCAGTTCTTCAACGCTGCCCTTTTTCAGTGTGGTTTCGACTTGCTTGGCGAATTGCGCTGGCGTGCTGGCGGCCTGGGCGTTTGCAAGCGCGAAAAGCAAAACGCTGGTCTTGGCAAGTGAGGAAATTAACTGGTTCATAGTGACTCCGTGATGGTGAGTGTTTGCGTGCGGTTAAAGGCGAGAGCTGAGGGCGGGAAATAAGACGCGCGCATAGAGCTTTCCATGGAGAACTTTTCTATTAACTCGTCTGGCAAGCCAAACAAGTCTCCGCTTGCGGACACGGAAGATAGGTTCGGCTGTTGACCTAGTACACGGAATTTCTGGGAAATGCGGGCCACCGCATCGCCCTGCCTTTTGTGTGGGCGCTGCTGGAGCGGATGCGCGCGCTTTGGAGCTTGCCCTCGGCGTCGGTGATCGAAAAATTAAGGCGTCGAACGTTGACCTTTGATCGGCTTTACGCGGCATTGATTTTGGGCTTTGTATGCGTGGCGGCCGGTATCATTAATGCGCTGCAAAACGACGGAAGTATGGATCTGGACTTTATTGATTCGGCTCGAATATGTTTGAACGTTTGCCATTTGGAAAATCTGGCATTTATCATCGATAAATCCGAAAACCTCATAGAAACCGTTCGTGCTGAGCCTGTCGAAGCATGTAG